>DASXKG010000259.1:0-3075 GCA_036496965.1 Variovorax sp. | reverse complement strand
GCCCCGCCCTACTATCCCGATTGGGCCGTCCGGCCCGGCTATTCCGCGTCGCGCTACAGCCGCGAGGCCTGGCAGGGTGCGACCGTCCACCGCACGCCCCTGTGGGTGCCGCGCAAGGTGACCGGCGCGCGACGGCTGCTTCACCTGGCCAGCTTCGCGCTGACCAGCATTCCGGCGCTGCTCAGGCAGTGGCACTGGAAGCCTGACGTGGTGTGGGTGACGGAGCCACCCCTGTTCTGTTCGCCGGCCGCTCTGGCCTTTGCACGGCTGCGCTCGGCCAAGGCCTGGCTGCACGTGCAGGACTACGAAGTCGACGCCGCCTTTGAACTCGGCCTGCTCAAGGGCGCGCGGCTGCGCGGTTTCGTGGCCGGCACAGAGCGCTGGCTGATGCGCCGCTTCGATCGCATCTCGACCATCTCGCTGGGCATGATGAAGCGCGCCAGCAGCAAGGGCTGCGAAGACGCCCGGCTGGTCTCGCTGCCTAACTGGGCCGACGTCTCCGCCATCCGCCCCCTGCTGGCGGCCAGTCCCTTTCGCGCCGAACTGGGCATCAGGCCCGACGCGGTGGTCGCGCTCTACTCCGGCAACATGGGTGCCAAGCAGGGCCTGGAACTGCTGGCGGAGATTGCCACGCTGCTCCATGACCACCCCCAGCTGGAATTCGTCTTCTGCGGCAACGGCGCCGGCCGCACGGGCCTGATGGAGCGCTGCGCCAAGCTCGGCAACGTCCGCTTCATGGAGCTGCAGCCGGTCGAGCGCCTGGGCGACCTGCTGGGTCTGGCCGACATCCACCTGCTGCCGCAGCGCGCCGATGCCGCCGACCTCGTGATGCCCTCCAAGCTCACCGGCATGCTCAGCAGCGGTCGGCCGGTGGTGGCCGGTGCACGCCCCGACACCGAGCTCGGCCAGGTCGCCGCCCTATGCGGCCGCGCCGTTGCGCCCGATGATCCGAAGGCCTTCGCCGAAGCCGTCCTCGCCCTGGTTTCGCAACCCGAACTGCGCCGCACCCTCGGCCTCCAAGCCCGCGCCTTCGCCGAGCAGTGCTTCGACCGCGATGCCGTGCTGGCCCAGTTCGAACGCGACCTCCAGGCCTGCCTGCAACAAGGCCCGACTTAGGTTTTCACCGAGCCTACTGTTCTTCAGGCAGGATGCTCTCGTAGTTGTAGTTGGTATAGCGGTAGCGCCCGTACTTGTAGGCGGTGTAGTTGCGCTTGCCGACGTTCATGCCGTTGAGCAGCACGCCGGTGGCGGACTTGCCACCCATCGCCAGGCGGCGCGTGCTCTCGCGCAACTCGCCCATCGTCGATTCATCGGCGCGCGCCACCAGCAGCACCGTGCCCACGTGCGTCGCGACCGTGCTGGTGTCGGCAGCGACCAGCACCGGCGGCGCGTCGATGACGACCAGGTCGTACTGGTCGGACAGCCGTTCGAGATTGGACTTGAACGAGTCCGAAACCAGCAGTTCGGCCGGATTCGGGGGCAGCTGCCCGGTGGCCAGGAAATCGAGGTTCGGGACCACCTGGCGGTGCACGGTCTGCTGCACCGTCAGGCTGCCGGCGATCAGTTCCGACAAGCCGCCGTGCCGCTGCAGGCCGAAGTACTGGTGCGTGTGGCCGCGCCGCAGGTCGGAGTCGATCAGCAGGGTGCGCCGGCCGGCGGCCGCCATCAGCGCGGCGAAATTGGCGGCCACGAAGCTCTTGCCCACACCCGGGGTCGGCCCGGTGATCAGGACTCGGTTGTTCGGCGATTCGAGCATCGCGAATTGCATGGCGGTGCGCAGGCTGCGCAGGCTTTCGACAGCCGGGTCGTCCGCTTGCTCGACCGTCAGCAATCGCACGCCGGTTGCACCGCTCAGGCGGCGCTTGGAGATCGCATCCTGCGCAGAGCTCAGCGGAATGGTCGAGAAGACCGGCAGGCCGATGTCGGCTTCGACCTCGTGCGGATCACGGATGCGCTGCTCGAGGAAGGCGTTGCGCAGGAAGGCCCCGCAAACGCCCAGGAACAAGCCGAGCGCCAGCGCCGCCGCCATGATGACCGTGCGGTTCGGCTTGATCGGCGCCAGCGGCACCACCGCTTCGTCGAGCACGCGGACATTGCCCACCTTGCCTTCCTTGACCAGGCGCAGTTGCAGCGCGTTGTTGAGCAGCGACTGGTAGAGGTCGGTGTTGACCTTCACGTCGCGCTCCATGCGCACCGCTTCCTGCTGGATCGCGGGCAGTCCCTTGATGCGCCCCTGGATGTCGGCGATGTCGGCCTTGGCGGCGGCGATCTGGGCGTCCAGCGTCTGCACCGCCGGATGGTTGGGCGTGAAGTGCGCATCGAGTTCACGCCGTTTCTGCTCCAGGTCGAGCAGCCTGGTCTGGCGATCGACCGATTGCGCGAGGATGAGGTTCGCTTCCTCGGTGAACTCGACGGTGCCCTTCTGGTTGCGGAAGCGGTTGTAGACCTCTTCCGAAGCTTCCAGCTGGCGCTTGAATTGCGGCAGCTGCACATCCAGGAAGGCCAGTTGCTTCTGCGCTTCAGCCGCCTTGCGCTCGACGTTCTGCTGCACGTACTGGGCGCCGACCGCATTCAGCACCAGCGCCAGCTTGTAGGGATCGGTGTCTTGCAGCGAAACGTCGATGATGCCGGACTGCTTGCCGCGTTCGGTGGCGCCGAGGCCGTTCTGCAGTCCGATCACCGTGGGCAGCTTGGCAAAACGCCTGAGCAAGAACTCGGCGCCCGGCTTGCCGGCGAGCGTGCTCACCATGAGTTCGATCGGCCCTTCACTGGTCTGCGCCTGCATTCGCGTGCCGACCGTACCGGTCAGCGGTTCGGCCAGCAGCGGGGACGACAGCGCGTATTGCCCGCCTCCCTTGGCCGTCACCGTGAAGATCGAGCCCTCCATCTCGCTCGGCACATTGAATTCCGAGACCTGGATCTTCTCGGTGCCCGACACATAGCCGCCGAAGCCCAGGAAGCCGGGATCGGACAGTCCGGTCGCGCGCCGCGCCATCCAGCCGCCGACGTAGGGCACGTAGCGCGGCACGGCGGAAATGTAGAGCTTGACCGCATCGACCGCCTTGCCGGCGATGG
>DASXKG010000258.1:0-3504 GCA_036496965.1 Variovorax sp. | reverse complement strand
TCGTGGGTGACGACCAGCGAACAGCTCGGCCGCGCCATGCTGGTGGTGGCCAAGCGCGGAGCGCCCAAGCCGATCCTCGAGACTGCCGACATCAATGCACTGAAGTGACGAGGAAGTCGCGCAGCGCGAACAGCACCTCGTCCGGCGCCTCGGTCATCAGCGCGTGGCCGGCCTTCACCGTCACCGTCCGGCCCTGCCGTACCTTCGCTGCCAGCCCGCGCGCGGCGCGCGGCGGCGTCATCTGGTCGCTTTCGCCGAGCAGGAACAGCACCGGGCACTGCAGCTTCGCGATCGCCTCTTCGCCCCCCGCATAGTCGTTGCAAGCCGAAAATCCGATGTGGAACAGGTTGGCCTCGCGGTTGCTCGCGAGCACCCGACGCATCAGCGCGCGCGAAGCGCCGTAGAGCCAGGTGCCGGGGCCGAGCGAGGAGGGCGGCGGCGCCAGCAGCGAATGCGAGAAGTTGTTGACCATCGCGATCGCGCGTTGCGGTTCGTTCAAGGCGCCGTCCAGCAGCGCGGGCGAAACGGTCATCGGGTAGGCAGTGCCGACCAGCGCCAGGTGCGTGACCCGCGCCGGGGCGCGGGCGGCGGTTTCCAGCGCGATCAGCGAGCCGAAGCTGTGGCCGACAAGCGCGGCCTGCGCGACCCCTGCCGCGTCCAGCAGGGCGATCACGAAGCCGGCCGCCGCCTCGACCGAGGCGCACGGCCGCCCCGCGCTGCGGCAATGGCCCGGCAGGTCGACGGCCAGCACGTTCCAGCCGTGGTTGGCGAACCAGCGGCTCTGCAGGATCCAGACGCTGTGGTCGTTGAGCACGCCGTGGATGAAGACGAGCGTCGGCTTCGCCGCATCGAAGGGCTTGCCGCCGGTGTAGCAGTAGGTGGGGTGGCCGTCGACGACGAGTTCCATCACGCCTCCCGCCGGGCCGCCCCAAGGGCGGCGTGCGCCCCCTCCGGGGGCAGCGAATACACGAAGTGATGAGCGTGGGGGGCCATTTCACGCACCTGCCTTTTCCGCCGCCTTCAGCGCCCGCTTCAGGTCCTCGATGAGGTCGGCCGGGTCCTCGAGCCCGATCGACAGCCGGATCGTGCCCTGCGAGATGCCGGCGCCCGCCAGCGCCTCGTCGCTCATGCGGAAGTGCGTGGTGCTGGCCGGGTGGATCACCAGGCTGCGGCAATCGCCCACGTTGGCCAAGTGGCTGAAGAGCCGGAGCGCCTCGATGAATTTCTTGCCCTGCTCACGGCTGCCCTTCAGGTCGAAGCTGAAGACCGCGCCCGCGCCCTTCGCACCGTGGCGCAGCAGCTTGTTCGCGAGCACATGGCTGGGATGCGATTCGAGCAGCGGATGCCCGACATGCGCCACGAAGGGATGCGCGGCGAGGAACTGCACCACCTTCTGCGTGTTGTCGATGTGGCGTTCCATGCGCAGCGGCAGGGTCTCGATGCCCTGCAGGATCAGCCAGGCGGTGTGCGGGCTCATCGAGGCGCCGAAGTCGCGCAGCCCTTCGCGCCGCGCGCGCAGCAGGAAGGCGCCCACCGTGCTCTCTTCGCTGAAGACCATGTGGTGGAAGCCTTCATAGGCTTGCGTCAGTTCGGCGAAATGCCCCGAGCGTTCCCAGTCGAAATTGCCGCTGTCCACCACCACCCCGCCGATCACCGTCCCGTGCCCCGAGAGGAACTTGGTGGCCGAGTGGTAGACCAGGTCCGCGCCCCAGTCGAAGGGCCTGATGAGGTAGGGCGAGGTCAGGGTGGAATCGACCAGGAGCGGCACCCCGGCCGCGTGCGCGATGTCGCTGACCGCGGCAATGTCCAGCACCTCCAGCCCCGGATTGCCGACAGTCTCGCCGAACAGCAGCCTGGTCACGGGCCGGATCGCGGCGCGCCAGCCGTCGAGGTCGCCGGGTCGCACGAAGGTGGTGTCGATGCCGAAGCGGCGCATGGTGTAGTGCAGCAGGTTCTGCGAGCCGCCGTAGAGCGCCGTGCTGGCGACGATGTGCGAGCCCGCGCCCATCAGGGTGGCGACCGACAGGTGCAGCGCCGCCTGGCCGCTGGCGGTCGCGATCGCCCCGATGCCGCCTTCGAGCGCCGCCACCCGCTGTTCCAGCACCGCGTTGGTCGGATTGCTGATGCGCGAATAGACATGGCCCGCGCGTTCGAGATTGAACAGCGAGGCCGCATGGTCGCTCGACTCGAACACGAAGGAGGTGGTCAGGTGGATCGGCACCGCGCGCGCACCGGTGGCCGGGTCTGGCGCTGCGCCCGCATGCAGCGCGAGGGTGTCGAAGCCGGGGTCTGAATAGCCGGGCATGAAGCTCTTTCTGGTTGGTGGCTGCGAAACCCCGCAATGCGCGCATGGCATGCAGCGGCGTCGCGGGCCCGTGGGTGTGGGCGGCCATTGTGGGCCATATGGGCTATATTCAATTCGTCACGCCACCTGGCCAGTGAGGAGCATTTCCATGAAAGTCAGCGACATCCTGCGCGTCAAGGGCAACACGCTCTTCACGGTCCAACCCGACGAGCCCCTGTCGGTCGCGGTGACGACCATGGCCGACAAGGACATCGGCTCGCTGGTGGTCATGGAGCACGGCGACCTGGTCGGGATGCTGACCTTCCGCGAGGTCATCGTCGCCATCGTCGCCAACGGTGGCCAGGTCGGCGGCAGCCTGGTGCGCAAGGCCATGGACGACCATCCGGTCACCTGCACGCTGGAGACCGACCTCGACGAGATCCGCCGCATCATGCTCGAGCGCCACGCGCGCTACATGCCGGTCATGGACAAGCGCATGCTGATGGGCGTGATCAGCTTCTACGACGTGGCCAAGGCCGTGGTCGACAGCCAGAATTTCGAGAACAAGATGCTCAAGGCCTACATCCGCGACTGGCCGGCGGAAGACTCGGCGCCCTGAAGGCCGGCGCGCAGGGCGTCGAATTCGGCGCCCCACTCTGCATCCCATCGGCGGCGCTGCGCATCGTCGATCCAGGCTCCGGCCAGGCCGTTGCGCATGAAGCCGCGCAGCTCATCCAGGCCGAAGCCGAAATCCCTCACCATCATGGCCCAGGCTTGGGTCGGCGTGACCTTGTGCAGGGTCGGATCGTCGGTGTTCGGGTGGATGCGCAGGCCCAGGCCGGGCATGCGGCGGATCGGATGGTCCAGCGCCCAGCGTTCGGGCGGCAGCGTGCGCAGGTAGTAGGAGTTGGTCGGCACCACCGTGAAGATCACGCCGCGCTCGGCGCATTGGCGCGCGAAGGCGGGCTCGTCCACCACGGTGTAGCCATGGTCGATGCGGTCGACCTGCAGCAGTTCGAGCGCGGTGCGCACATTCGTCCAGGGCATGCCGAACTCGCCGGCGTGCGCGGTGGTCTTCAGGCCCGCGCGCCGGGCGTCGGCGTAGGCCTGCGCGAACAGTTCCGGCGGCCGGTCGACCTCGCGGTAGTCGATGCCGATGCCGAGCACTTCGTCCGAGCGGTGCTGCGCGACCCACTGCACCATCTCGACCGCGGCCTCGG
>DASXKG010000257.1:0-7640 GCA_036496965.1 Variovorax sp. | reverse complement strand
TCCGGGACGCGCTCGAGCACCTGCGCGATCCGTGTCAGGCGGTCGATGTCGGGCTCGGCGTCGCCGCAGACCTTGAGCTTGAAATAGCGGCAGCCGGTGGCGGCGACGACTTCTTCCAGCGTCTCGGGCAGGCCGTCGCCGACGCGTTGCTTGACGTCCGCGGCGCCGATGGCATCCACCAGGCCGACCGTGTGGCGCAGCGCGATGTCGGGGGCGGGCCGGAGTGCGGCATAGAAGGCGTCCAGGTCGAAGCCCGCCAGATCGGGCGCGAGCCGCGCGTCGATGCCCGGCAGATTGGCTTGCACGGCCTGGTAGAAGGAGCGATCGGTGGCGTGGCACAGCGCATCGAGCAACGCACGATCGACCAGCGCCGGCCCGAAGCAGGCGACCAGGGGGTTGAGCTGCCGCGCCGCGCCGGCGGCGATCTGCTGCGCGTAGTGCGCCGCGAAATGGCCGAAGGCGCTGCGCGTGCCGGGGCTCGCCAGGTAGGCATCGCGCGCCAGCGACAGTGCGCTGCGCAGCTGGTCGAAGTTGTCCTCGTTGCTGAGCGCGAGGTTCTTGTCGAACCATTTGGGCGCCAGCAGCTCCGCCGCTGCGCCTTCGGCTTCGCGGCCGTCCTCGGTGCGGATGCGCACCCGCACGAAGGCCTGCGGGCAGGCGGTCAGCGTGACCACGCCGAAGCGGAAGGGCAGGCGCAGCACCACGCCGCGCTCGAAGAGCTGGATGTCGAGGATGCGAAATGGCAAGGGCACGGACATGGATTCGATCTCGCGATGCAGCTTCAGCCCAGCGCTTCGCGCAGGCCCTTCAGGTAACCGGCGCAGAAGGCCGCCGCGCTCGGGCCGTCGGGCTGGTAGTCGAAGGGCTCGACGCCGATCGCGCCTGCATAGCCATTGCGCTTCAGCGCGGCGAGGATCGGGGCGAAGGCCATCTGTCCCTGGCCGGGCCCGCGGCGGTTCGGGTCGTTGACCTGGATGTGGCCGATCAGCCCGGTCGGCAGCCAGCGGTCGATGAGCGCCGGCACCGGTTCGATTTCACCGAGCCCGGCCGCGCTGCAATCGATCATGGTGCGCAGCTGCGGATGGCCGATCGCCCGCACCACCTCGGCCGCCTGGGCGACCGTGTTGAGCAATTCGGTTTCGTGCTCGGAGAGCGGCTCGATGCAATACACCACGCCATTCGAAGCCGCCGCGCGGGCCACCTGGGCCAGGCCGTCCTGCAAGCGCGCCAGCGCGACGGCATGCGTCTCGCCATCCGGGATCTGGCGCTGCTTCGGCGAACCATGCACCAGCACGGCGCCGCCGAGTTCGGCGCACAGGCCGCAGAGCCTTTCCATCACCTGCAGCGTCCGGGCGCGCAGGGCGGCGTCGGGATCGGTGAGCGACAGGCCGTCCGGGCGCACCAGCAGCCAGTGCAGCCCGGTGACCACCAGCCCGAAGGATTCGACCATCGCCCGGATGCGCGCGGCTTCGGCGCTGCTCAAGCGGTGCGGCGCATCGCCGAGCGTGAAGGGAGCGATCTCCAGCCCGTCGTAGCCGAACGCGGCCGCCAGCTCGCACTGCTTCTCCAGCGGCAGGCCGGCCAGCACTTCGTTGCACAGGCTGATTTTCATGATGAGGTGCGCAAGGACTTCAGGCTGCGGCCGACGGCGCCCGTGATGGCCTGCACCAGCGCCTTGAAGGCCGGCACGTAGAGCAGGATGGTGAAGATGGTCACGGTCGCGAAGCCGATGCAGATCGGCCGGGTGAAGAAGGGCGCCAGGCTGCCGTCGGAGAGCACCAGCCCGCGGCGCAGGCTCTTGTCGAGCAGCGGACCGAGCACCAGGCCGAGCACGAAGGGCGCCATCTGGTAGCCGCGCCGGCGCAGGAAGAAGGCGCCGATGCCGATCGCCAGCATGCAATAGACGTCGAACAGCCGCGAGGCGCTGGCGAAGGCGCCGACGGTGCACAGGAGGAAGATGATCGGCATCAGCACCGTGCGCTTGATGCGCAGCACCAGCAAGAGCGGCTTCACCAGGAAGAGGCCGAAGATCAGGATGCTGATGGTGGCCAGCGAGGTCATCGCCACCACGTCGTAGACGAACTGCGGATGCGAGATCATCATCATCGGCCCCGGCTGGATGCCGTGGATGATCATCGCCGCCATCAGCACCGCCGACGGTGCCGAGCCCGGAATGCCGAGCGCCAGGGCCGGGATGATGTGGCCGGGGATGGACGACATGTCGCCGGTCTCGGCCGCCATCAGGCCGTCGATCGAGCCCTTGCCGAAGAGCTCCTTTTCCTTGCTGGTCGCCTTGGCGGCCGCATAGGACATCCAGGCGCCGGAGTCTTCACCCACGCCCGGCATCAGGCCGGTCAGCACGCCGATGACGCCCGAGCGCAGCACAGTGGGCCAGTACTGGATCACCTCGCGAAAGCGCGGCAGCACCGAGTCGCGCAGCTCGACCATCTTCTTCTCGACCGGGTCGGCCAAGGTGGTCAGCACCTCGGCGAAGCCGAAGGCGCCCACCAATGCCGGGATCAGCGAGATGCCGCCCGAGAGCTGGTCCCAGCCGAAGGTGAAGCGGTCGTAGGCATAGAGGCCTTCCTGTCCGATCTGGGCCACGAACAGGCCGAGCGCGCCCATCAGCCAGCCCTTGAGCGGATCGTCGCCGACGATGCTGCCCGACATGGCGACGCCGAACAACGCCAGCCAGAAGAACTCGAAGGCGCCGAAGGACAGCGCGACCTCGGCCAGTGCCGGCGTGAAGGCGGCCAGGCAGAGCACGCCGAACAGCGTGCCCATGAAGGCGCCGGAGGTGGCGATGCCGATCGCCCGCCCGGCCTCGCCGCGCTGCGCCAGCGCATAGCCGTCGGCGCAGGAGGCGGCATTGGCCGCGGTGCCCGGGATGTTCAGCAGGATCGCGGTGCGCGATCCGCCGTACAGCGTGCCGACGTAGGAGCAGATCAGGATCAGGATCGCGTCGTTGGCCGGCAGCTTGATGGTCAGCGTGGTCAGGAGCGCGATGCACAGCGTGGCCGACAGGCCCGGCAGGCAGCCGACGATGATGCCGATCAGCGCGCCGCCCAGGCCGAAGAGGATGGAGGTCGGGTTGAGGAAGCCGAGGTAGGCCTGCCCGAACATTTCGAGACCCTGGAACATCGAAGAGGTCTCCCGGTGCTCAGGGCAGGTGCACCAGGAACAGTTCCTGGAACACCAGCGTGATCACGATGCCGGCGCCGAGGCCGATCGCCACCGCCTTGGCGATGGCCGCCAGGCCCAGCGACTGGCCGGCCGCCTGGCGCTGCACATGCTGCAGGCAGAGGATCGCGATGCTCACGAAGATGGCAGCCGCCGCCCAATAGGGCAGCCCGTGGCCGACCAGGCCCACGCCGAAGCCCACGCACAGCACGATCACCAGCAGGATGCGCTTCTTCTCGGCGCTGCTGGTGGCTGGCATGGCCTCGTCCGGGTGGGCCGCGCGGCGGCGCCAGCTGCGCAGCGCCAGCAGGAAGCCGAGCAGCATCGTGACGATGCCGAGCAGGCCCGGCAACAGGCCCGGCGCGGTGTAGGGATTGATGTCCTGCTTCTCGAGCCGGTCCATGCGCAGCGAGCCGATCAGCACCGCGGCGCCGAAGACCATCCAGACGAAGGCGGCCCGCAGGTCGGCGCGCGCGCTGACCGGCCCGCCGCCATGGTGCGCAGGAGCGGGCGGTGCAGGCGGGGAGGAAGAAGCAGGTGTCACGAGATCAGGGCTTGGGGATGCCGACGGTGTCGGGCGAGACCTTGGCCTTGCCGGCGTCGAAGAGCATCCAGGTGTTGGCCTGGATGGCCGGCAGCACGGCCTTCTGCGCGGCTTCGCCCGAGACCGGCAGGAACAGCGCGCCGCGGCTGTCGGCGTACTTCTTCAGCGCTTCGCTCTTGGCGATGTTCTGGTCCCAGATCTTCTGCACCGTCTTCACCACCTCGTCGGGCACGCCCTTGGGAATGAAGATGCCGAAATAGTTGGGCGGCGCGCTGAAGCCGGGGACGGTCTTGGACAGCGGCTCGATCACGCCGAAGCCCTCGAGGTCGAGCGGCTTGTCGCTGACCGTGGCCAGCGGCCGCAGCCGCTTGCCGCGGATCATGTCGGCCTGCTCGACCGCCAGCTGCGTCGTGACTTCGGCTTCGCCCGAGACCGTGGCGACCACCGCCGGGTTGCCGCCGTCGTACGGCACCTCGCGGTACTTCACCCCGGTGGCCTTGGTGATCAGGTCCATGGCATTGTGGCCGGCGGAGGTGACGCCGGCGGTCGCGACCGTGATCTTGCCGGGCTGCGCCTTCATGGCGTCGAGCAGGTCCTTGGGGCTCTTGTAGGGCGTCGACGGATTGACGCCGATCACCTGGATGTTGGCCACCGTGAGGAACAGGTTCCAGTCGCTGGCGCGCGTCTGGAGCGAGCCCAGGGTTTCGTAGCTGCCCAGGTCCTGCGCGGCGCCGGCGGTCCAGGTGTAGCCGTCCTTGGCGGCATCGAGTGCGCTCTTGGTGCCGATGGCGCCGGAGGCACCGGGCTGGTTGATGATGACCACGGTCTGGCCGAGCGCCTTCTCGATCTCCGCCGCGGTGACCCGCGTGACCTGGTCGGTCGAGCCGCCCGCGGCCCAGGGCACGATCAGGTTGATCGGGCGCGTCGGCTTCCAGTCCTGCGCCATGGCGGTGCCGGCGGCGGCGGACATGAGGGCCACGACGAAAGCGCGGCGAGCCAGATTTCGAACCGGGTGCATGAGGGTCACGTGATCTCCTTCGTTTTAATTCACCAACGAGTGAATTCTAGAAATCGCGTGGATGGGCGTCAACGCGAGCCGATGTTCAGTCCTTCAGGACATACCCTAGGATCACGTCGCACATGTGCGAGAGCCGCTCGCTGTGCGCCTTGCGGCTCATCAGGTTGCGCCCGAAGATGGCCGACAGCGTGTGGTTGTTCGACAGGTAGAAGTAGGCCAGCCCCGCGATCGAGATGTAGAGCTGCACCGGATCGATGCCGCCGCGCAGCACGCCTTCCCGGCGGCCGCGCTCGAGGATGTCGCCCAGCGTCTGGATCAGCGGCGAGTTCATCTCGCGCACCCGCTTGGAGCGCTCCAGGTGCCGCGCCTGGTGCAGGTTGGCGCTGTTCAGCAGGGTGATGAACTCGGGATGCTCGAGGTAGTAGTTCCAGGTGAATTCGGTCAGCCTGCGCAGCGCGTCGGCGGGCGGCATGTCCAGCAGGTGCAGCGCCTTCTCGGCCTCGCGGATGTCGGCATAGACGCTTTCCAGCACCGCCAGGAAGAGGTCGTCCTTGCTGTCGAAGTAGTAGTAGATCAGCCGCTTGTTGAGGCCGGCCCGCTCGGCGATCCGATCCACCCGTGCGCCGGCCAGCCCGTGCTGGGCGAACTCGTCGCGCGCGGCGATCAGGATGCCCTGCTGCGAGCGGTCGGCATCGCGCAGGCGCGGTTCGAGGGCGGCGGACTTCATCGCGCTGTTTTAACCAATTGGTGAATTAGCGGACACTCGGTCTTTCCCTGAGACCGAAGGCGGTCGGCGCGCCTTGTCGATAATCCGATCTTCACTTCACGAACGGCAAAGCGCATGGAACATCAAACAGGTGGCCACCTGATCGTCCGGTGCCTCATCGAGCAGGGCGTCGACACCGTCTTCGGGGTGCCCGGCGAAAGCTTTCTGGCGGTGCTCGACGGCTTCCATGCCCACCAGGATCGCATCCGCTTCATCATCAACCGCCAGGAGGGCGGCGCCGCCTTCATGGCCGAGGCGCACGGCAAGCTGACGAACCGGCCGGGCGTGTGCTTCGTCACCCGCGGTCCGGGCGCCACCAATGCCTCGATCGGCGTGCACAACGCCTTTCAGGATTCCACGCCGATGGTGCTGTTCGTCGGCGACGTGGGCAGCGACTTCCGCGATCGCGAGGCCTTCCAGGAGGTCGACTTCGGCAGCTTCTTCGGACCCAGCACCAAGGGCTTCGCCAAGCGGGTGGAGCGCATCGACGACGTCGACCGGATCCCCGAGTACGTGGCCCGGGCCTTCGCCACCGCCATGAACGGACGCCCCGGTCCGGTGGTGCTGGTGCTGCCCGAGGACATGCTGCGCCGCACGACCTCGGCCGAGCCGCTCGGCCGGGTCGAGGCGGTGTCGGCCTGGAGCGATCCGGGCGCCCTGCGCAGCCTGCGCGAGCTGCTGCTGAAGGCGCAGCGGCCGCTGGTCATCGCCGGCGGCGGCGGCTGGACGCCGCAGGCCGCGCAGGCACTGCAACGCTTCGCCGAGAACTGGCGGCTGCCGGTGGCGAACGCATTCCGCTTCCAGGACACCTTCGACAACCACCATCCGCTGTATGCCGGCGACGTCGGCATCGGCATCAATCCGAAGCTCGCCGAGCGGGTGCGGCAAAGCGACCTGATCCTCGCGATCGGGCCGCGCCTGGGCGAGATGACCACCAGCGGCTACACGCTGCTCGAGGCGCCCAAGCCGAAGCAGACGCTGGTCCACATCCATGCCAGCGCCGAGGAGCTCAACCGGGTCTACCAGGCCGACCTGGCGATCAATGCCGGCATGGCCTCGGCCGCGCGCAGCCTGGAGGTGCTGAGCGCGCCCACCGAGCTGCCCTGGGAGGCCTGGACCGCCGCTGCCAACGCCGACTACCTCGCCAACCTCGAGCCGCAGGCGCTGGCCGGGCTGCCGGCCGACGCGCCGCGCGGCGCGGTCGACATGGCGGCCGTGGTCGCGCTGCTGCAGCAGCACCTGCCGCCCGATGCCGCCATCACCAACGGCGCGGGCAACTTCGCCAGCTGGGTGCATCGCTACTTTCGCTACCACGGACTGGCCAAGGGCCACAAGACGCAGCTGGCGCCGACCAGCGGTGCGATGGGCTATGGCGTGCCGGCGGGCATCGCGGCCAACATCGCCACCGGGCGCGTGGCCTTCACCATCGCCGGCGACGGCGACTTCCTGATGAACGGACAGGAGCTCGCCACGGCCGCGCAGCATGGCGGCAGGAGCATCATCGTGCTGCTGAACAACGGCATGTTCGGCACCATCCGCATGCACCAGGAGCGCGAGTACCCGACCAAGGTGAGCGGCACCGCCCTGCGCAACCCGGACTTCTGCGCGCTCGCCAGGGCCTATGGCTACGCCGCCGAGCGGATCACGGAAACCGCGCAGTTCGAGGCCGCCTTGCTGCGCGCATTGGCCGCCGCCACAGGTACGCTGATCGAGATCCCGCTCGACCCCGAGGTGATCAGCACGCGCGGCACCTTGGGCGCGATCACCCGGGCCGCGCAGCAGCGCGCCGCGCCGGGTTGATCGGCGGCGGGGCAAAAAAAAGCCGGCAGCAGCCGGCTTTTTTGATGGGGCGCGCGAGGCGCCCGAAAGCTCACTTGACGTGCTTGCCGATCAGCGAGGCCAGTTCGAACATCGAGACCTGCGGCTTGCCGAAGATTTCCTTCAGCTTGGCGTCGGCGTTGATGTTGCGCTTGTTGGCCTTGTCCTGCAGATTGTTCTTCTTGATGTAGTCCCACAGCTTGCTCACGACGGCGGTGCGCGGCAGAGGCGTCGAGCCGACCACGGCTGCGAGCGCCGGGCTGGGGGTCAGCGCCTTCATGAAGGCAGCGTTGGGCGTGCGCTTCTTGGCGGGA
>DASXKG010000256.1:0-3096 GCA_036496965.1 Variovorax sp. | reverse complement strand
CAGATCCTGCGCGACATCGAATCGCTGGACAACCACACGGCCTTCCTGTTCGACAAGATCAACTTCCTGATGGATGCGACCGTCGGCTTCATCAACATCAACCAGAACAAGACCATCAAGATCTTCTCGGTGGCCAGCGTGGCGCTCTTGCCGCCGACCCTGATCGCCAGCGTCTACGGCATGAACTTCAAGTTCATGCCCGAGATCGACTGGGAGTACGGCTACGGCTACGCGATCGCGCTGATGGTCGCCAGTGCCCTGATACCCATGCTGTACTTCCGCAGCCGCGGCTGGCTCAAGTAGGCGCCGCGTCCAGGGCCGGGTCGGGCGCCGGCAGCGTGGCCAGCCAGGCCTCGACCAGCGCCAGGCTGTAGCGGCTCGCGACCGCCGACACGAAGCGGGTGAAGTCGCCGTGCGCCGTGTCGTCGGCGCGGTCGGAGATGGTGCGCATGGCGGCAAAGGGCACGCCATAGTCGTGGCAGACCTGGGCCACCGCGGCCCCCTCCATCTCGACCGCCAGCGCATCGGGAAGATCGCGCCGCAAGATCTCGCTCTCGGCGGCGGTCGAGACGAAGCGATCTCCGCTCACCAGCAGGCCGCGATGGACCTTCGGCTTGCGCAAGCCGAAATCCTCGACCACCTTTTGCCCCAGCAGCGCGACCGGATCGCGCAGCACCTCGGCGGCGACCGCCGCCAGGCCGTCGCTGATCTGGGTGTCGGTCGCGAAGCGCGCGTGGCCGGTCAGCGGCACCTCGTACTTGGGAAAGATCGGCGAGGCATCCAGGTCATGCTGCAGCAGCCGGGTGGCGACCACCACGTCGCCCACCGCCACGCCCGGCGCCAAGCCACCGGCCACGCCGGTGAAGACGATCGCCCGCACGCCGAAGCGCTCCAGCAGCACCGTCGCCGTCAGCGCCGCCGCCACCTTGCCGATGCGCGACAGCACCGCCACCAGCAACTGGCCGTGCAGGTGGCCGACCCAGAAGTCGCGCCCGGCGACCTGGATGCGGTGCTCGTCGGGCATGCGCGAGAGCAACGCGCCGAGTTCCTCGTGCATGGCCGCGACCACGGCGATCGGCCGCACGGCGTGGCCGCTCACAGCGTCAGCCCTTGATGTCCACGCCGTAGAAGGTGTGTCGGCCGAAGGGGCTCAGCTTGAAGTCGATGACCTCCTTGCGGACCGGCTTCAGTTGCACCGCATGGGCGATCGTGAACCACGGCGCCTGCTCCTTGAAGATCACCTGCGCCTGCTTGTAGAGCGCCTCGCGCTCCGACTGCTGGGTCACGTTCTTCGCCTTCTGCACCAGGTCCTCGTAGGGCTGGTAGCAGAACTTGGCCACGTTGTTGCCATTCGTCTGGGCCGAGGCACAGCCGAGCAGCGAGGCAAGGAAGTTGTCCGGATCGCCGTTGTCGCCGGTCCAGCCCAGCATGCCCATCTGGTGTTCGCCGTTCTGCATGCGCTTCCTGTACTCGCCCCATTCGAAGCTCTTGATCTCGGCCTTGACGCCGACCTTGGCCAGGTCGGCCTGCATCAGCTCGGCGATCCGCTTGGCATTCGGGTTGTAGGGCCGCTGCACCGGCATCGCCCACAGGTCGGTCGTGAAGCCGTCGGGATAGCCCGCCTCGGCCAGCAGCTTCTTGGCGGCCGCGGGATCGTAGGGGTCGTCCTTGATGGCATCGTTGTACGACCACATGGTCGGCGGGATCGGGTTCTTGGCCGCCACGCCGGTCGTCAGGTAGACGGCATCGATGATCGCCTTCTTGTCGATCGCCATGTTGAGCGCCTTGCGCACGCGCACGTCGTCGAAGGGCTTCTTCTGGGTGTTGTAGGCGAGATAGCCGATGTTCAGGCCCGGCTGCTCGAGCACCTGCACGTTCGGGTCCTTGCGGATGGCGTCCAGGTCGGCCGGGTTCGGATAGGGCATGACCTGGCATTCGTTCTTCTGCAGCTTGGCCCAGCGCACCGAGGCATCGGTCGTGATCGCGAAGATCAGGTCGTCGATCTTGGCCTTGCCGGCCCAGTACTTCGGGAAGGCCTTGAAGCGCACCAGCGCATCCTTCTGGTACTGCACCAGGTAGAAGGGGCCGGTGCCGATCGGGTCCTGGTCGATCTTCTCGGGCGTGCCGGCCTTCAGCATCGCGTCGGCGTATTCCTTCGACTGCACGCCGGCAAAGGGCATCGCGAGGTTGGCGAGGAAAGGCGCCTCGGGCTTGTTGAGCACGAACTTCACCGTGTAGTCGTCGACCTTGTCGACCGACTTCAGGAGCTTGGCCATGCCCATGTCGTTGAAGTAGGCGTGGTTCGAGCTCGTGACCTTGAAATACGGGTCGTCTTCCTTCCACTGCCGGTTGATCATGAAGATGACGTCGTCGGCATTGAAGTCGCGCGTTGGCTTGAAGCTCTTCGAGCTGTCCTGCCACTTGACCCCCTTGCGCAGCTTGAAGGTGTATTGAAGGCCGTCGGGCGAGATGGTCCAGCTCTCGGCCAGCGCCGGCTGCACCTTGGTGCCGCCGCGCTCGAACTGGACCAGGTTGTCGTAGATCTGGGTGGTGACGTCGAAGGAGGTGCCGGTGGTGTTCACCTCCGAATAGAAGTTTTCCGGGCTGCCTTCGGAGCAGAAGACCAGCGTCTTGGCCGCGGCCGCGCCACAGGCGATCGCCAGTACGACCGGCACCAGCCAGGCGGTGCGCCGAAGACTGCGCGGGAGTCGAAGAGATTGCGGCATTTAGGACTGCTCCTTCAGGTGAGAGGCCGCGCGATGGCGGACGGTTTGGAATCGGTCAGGAACTGCTCCGCATGGTGGCAGGCCACCATGCGTTCGTCGAGCAGGCGCGGCAACGGCCGCTCGCCGAGGCAGCGCTCGGTCGCGTGCGCACAACGGGTATTGAAGACGCAGCCCGGCGGCGGCGCCAGCGGCGAGGGCAGCTCGCCCTTGAGCACGCTGCGCTCGCGCCGGGCCTTGGGGTCAAGCCTGGGCGTGCTTGCCAGCAGCGCGCGCGTGTACGGGTGCGCAGGGCGGTTGAAGACGGCATCTTTCGGTCCGTATTCGACGCTCTTGCCCAGATACATGACCATGACCGTGTCGGCAATGTGGC
>DASXKG010000255.1:0-9638 GCA_036496965.1 Variovorax sp. | reverse complement strand
TCGCACAGGGTGACGGCAAAGCCGCTGAACTTGGCCATGGTCGCCAGGTATTCGGCCAGTTGGCCGGCGCCGATCAAGAGCATGCGGTATTCCGGGCCGAAGGTGTTGACCAGTTCGGCATCATCGATCGCGAGCTCCGACGGCGCCGCCGCTTCGGACACGCTCACCGCGCCGTCGGCCAGCTTCACGCCGCGCTGCATCAACTGGCCCTTCTCGAGCGCGGCCACCAGCGTCTGCAACGAAGCCGGCTCGGGGTCGTACTCGAGCAGCAATTCCAGGGTGCCGCCGCAGGGCAGCCCGAAGCGATGCGCCTCGTCGGCGGTGATGCCGTACTTGACCAGCGATGGCGCACCCGAGGGCATGACCCCGTCGCCGCTCACGCGGCTGTAGCGCGCCACCATGTCGTCCTCGATACAGCCGCCGGAAACCGAGCCGACGACCGAGCCGTCCTCGCCCAGCGCCATGATGGAGCCGACCGGACGCGGCGACGAACCCCAGGTCCGCACCACCGTCGCCAGCAGCGCGCGCCGGCCGGCCAGGCGCCAGTCGCGCAGGCTGCGCAGCACCGTCACATCGAGATTTTCCATGTCGTGTCTCGCCTTTCTCCGAATTCGGCCGAAGCCCGCCCTCAGGCCGATGAACCCTTGTCGTCGTCGTCCTGCCCCGATTTCTTTCCGAAGCCCAGCTTCTGCATGAAGCCGGCCATCGCACCGGTCTTCTCGGCCGGCGCTTGCGCCTCATCGGCTGCCGGCGGCTTGCCGTAGCGGCTCTGCATCTCGACCTCGAAGCGCTTGAAGAAATCGTCCGCGGTCGACTTGGCGGCACCATCGATCAGGCGCTGCCCCATCTGGGCGATCTTGCCGCCGACCGTGGCCTGCACCGTGTAGTCCAGTTCGCAGCCTGCGGCGCCGTCGGCCACCGGCTTGAGCGAGACGCTGGACGCGCCCTTGGCAAAGCCGGCCACGCCGCCCTGGCCCTCGAACGAGAGCTTGTAGCTGTCGGGCGCGACGATGTCGGCCAACGTGACCTTGCCGGTGAACTTGGCAGACACCGGACCGATCTTCAGCGCCAACCCCACCGCGTACTGGTTGTCGCCGGTGAGCTCGAACTTGTCGCAGCCGGGGATGCATGTCTTCAGCGTCTCGGCGTCGTTGAGCGCTTCCCAGGCCTGTTGCTGCGTGATGCCGAGGCGGCGGTTACCGAGCATTTCCATGTGGGTCTTCCATTGTTCAGGTTAGCGCCCGGCGCGCATCAGCGCCGCCAGGCTGGTTGCCAGTTGTTCGAGCGCGCTCAGATTGTGGACCGCCAGCATCGCGTCTGCATGGCGGTGCAACATGGCCGCACCGCGCGCGAGGGGGGCGTAGCCCTCGAATCGCAGCAGCGGATTGAGCCAGAGTACGCGCCGCGAATGGCGCTTGAGCCAGATCAGTTCGCTCTCCAGCAGCTCGGGCTCGCCGGTGTCCAGGCCGTCGCTGATCACCAGCACCAGGGTGCGGCGGCCGGTCAGGCGGCGCGCATGGTGGCGGCGCAGCTCGGCCAGCGAATCGCCGAAACGGGTGCCTCCGGCAAAGTCGGCGATGGCCGCGCCGGCGCCGGCCAGCATGGCGTCGGTGTCGGCGATGCGGAAGGCCGGCGTCAGGTCGGTCAGCTCGGTGCCGAAGGCGAACACGTCGCGCCGGCCGGCCCGCCGCGTGGCCGCATGCAGGAAGGCCAGCAGCAAGCGGGCGTAGCGTTCCATCGAGCCCGAGACATCGATCAGTACCAGGAGCGGCAAGGGCTGCCGGCGCCGCGACAGGCGCGGCAGGCGCATGAACTCGCCACCGGTGCGCGCGGCCTCGTGCAGGACACCGGGCCAGTGCATGCGCGAATGGACGCCGGCGTCGCCGGTGACCCGCAGCCGCCGCGACGGCAGGGTCGGCACCGGCAGCGCAATGTCGCGCGCCAGCCGTTCCACCAACCGGTACTCGGCGGCACCGAGCGCGTTGAAGTCGGCATGGTGCACACGGCGCCGGTCGCTGGCGGTCATCGCGGCATCGAAGTCGACCTCGCGCTCGGTCACTGCCGGGCGCGCCGGGTCGCGCGGCGCCGCCAGCGCCTCGCGCACCCGCGGCCGGCGCTTGGACGGCTCGGCCTTGCCTTCGGCGCTCGGCAGCATCTGGGCCAGCAGCTTGTTGGCCAGTTCGGGGTCGCGGAACCAGGCATCGAAGAGCTCGCGGAACACCAGGCGGTCCTCCTCGCGGCTGATCATCACGGCTTCCATCGCGGCCGAGAGGTCCGTGCGGTCTTCCACGCCGACCAGCGTCGCCGCCTCGGCGGCCAGCGCGATGCGCATCGAATCGGTGCGCACGCCGGCCCGGCGCAACGCACGGCCGAAGCCCATCAGGTTACCGGCCAGCTTGCCGCGGCGGACGTCTCCGAGTTGCTGCACGCCAGCGCTCATTGGATACCTTCGCGCAGCAGCGCTTCGGTATTCGCCTTGGGAGCGGCCCGGCGCCTCATTGGCTGAGCTCCGCTTCGGGCTTGAGCAGCTCGGTGGCCAGCTCGCGCGTCAGCGCCGCCACGTCGTCGCGCTGCTTGAAGAGGATGCCGGCGGTGTCGGCCACGATCTCGGGATCGAGCTCGACGGTGTCGAGCGCGATCAGCGCCTTCGCCCATTCGATGCTCTCGGCGATGCCGGGCGAACGCTGGAAGGCACCGGCGAAGGGTGCGCTGCGCAGCCGCCCCACGAAGGCCGCCACCTGCTCCGACAGCACGGCCCCGGCCTGCGGCACCTGCGCCCGCACGATGGCCAGCTCGCGCTCGCGCTCCGGGTAGTCGAGCCAGTGGTAGAGGCAGCGCCGCTTGACCGCGTCGTTGAGCTCGCGCGTGCGGTTGCTGGTCAGCAGCGTGACGGGCGGCACCAGCGCCCGCACGGTGCCGAACTCCGGAATGCTGACCTGGTATTCGCCCAGGTACTCGAGCAGAAAGGCCTCGAAGGGCTCGTCGGCCCGATCGACCTCGTCGACCAGCAACACCGCGCCCGGCGCCGGCGCCTGCAGCGCCTGCAGCAGCGGGCGGCGGATCAGGTAGCGCGGCTGGTAGACCTCGGATTCGACGTCGGTGACGCTCCCATGCGTCTCGGCCGCGCGCATGTGCAGCAGCTGGGCGGCGTAGTTCCATTCGTAGAGCGCTTCGCGCTGCTCCAGGCCGTCGTAGCACTGCAGGCGCAGCAGTTCGCGCCCGAGCGCGGCCGACAGCGCCTTGGCCAGCTCGGTCTTGCCGACGCCCGGCTCGCCCTCGAGCAGCAGCGGGCGCTGCAGCTTGAGCGCGAGGAACACCGCCGTCGCCAGCCGGCGATCGGCAAAGTAGCCGACACCCTGCAGCGCCTGCACGACCGCATCGATGGTGGGAAAGGGAGCGGCCGCAGCTGCGTGAAGGTCGTCGGTCATGGCGACAGGATAGCCAGCCGGGCGCGGGAACGCGCACCGGCCGGAATTGACCTCGGCCTAGCCGAGCGCCTTGACCACCGCCCGCTGCGTCAGCACGCTGATCAGGTTGGCGCGGTAGTCGGCCGAGGCATGCAGGTCGCTGTTGAGGTCGCTGGCGTCGATCGCCACGCCGGCCGCGGCCTCGGGCGTGAAGCTCTTGGTCAGCGCGTCTTCCAGGCCCTGGTGCCGGAACACGCCGTTGCCGGCGCCCGTGACCGCCACCCGCACCCCGTTCGCATATTGCGCCAGGAAGATGCCGACCAACGAGAAATGCGAGGCCTTCTGGCGCTGCTTCAAGTAGGCGGCACGCTGCGGGATCGGGAAGCGGATCGACTTGATCAGTTCGCCCGACTCCAGCGCGGTGGTGAACAGGCCCTGGAAGAAGTCGTCGGCCGCGATCTCGCGCTTGTCCGTGACGATGGTGGCGCCGGAACCCAGCACCGCGCTCGGATAGCAGGCGGCCGGGTCGTTGTTGGCGACCGAGCCGCCCATCGTGCCCATGGCGCGGACCTGGCGGTCGCCGATGCCCGAGGCCAGTTCGGCCAGCGCCGGATAGGCGGCCTTGACCTCGGCGCTGTTGGCGACGTCGAGATGGCGCGACATGGCGCCGATGACCAGGGTGTCGCCGGATTTCGCGATGCCGGTGAGCTCCTTGACGCCGCTCAGGTCTGCGAGTTGCTCAGGCGCGCTCAGGCGCAGCTTCATGGAGGCCAGCAGGGTCTGGCCGCCGGCCAGCGGCGTGGCGCCGGCGGCTGCCAGCTTGACCGCGTCGGCCAGGGTGGTGGGACGTTCGAAAGTGAATGCGTACATGGCGTGTTCCTGCGCGTTCAGGGGGTGGGCCGGCCTTGGGTGCCGGTTGCAAGCGACGGCTGCTGGGTAGCGCTGCCGTGGCGCATCGCCTCCCAGACCCGGTGCGCCGTGGCCGGCATGTCGATGTCCTTGACGCCGAGCGGGGCCAGCGCATCGAGCACCGCGTTGATCACCGCCGGCGGCGAGCCGATGGCACCGGCCTCGCCGCAGCCCTTGGTGCCCAGCGGGTTGTGGGTGCAGGGCGTGCAGACGGTGTCGAGCTTGAACATCGGGAAGTCCGCAGCGCGCGGCATCGCGTAGTCCATGAAGCTGCCGGTGAGCAGCTGGCCTTCGCTGTCGTAGACGCAGTTCTCGATCAGCGCCTGACCGATGCCCTGCACCAGGCCGCCATGCACCTGGCCCTCGACGATCATCGGATTGATGATGGTGCCGAAGTCGTCCACGGCGGTGAAGCGATCCAGCTTCACTTCGCCGGTCTGCTTGTCGACTTCGACCTCGCAGATGTAGGTGCCGCCGGGGAAGGTGAAGTTGGTCGGGTCGTAGAAGGCGGTCTCGTCCAGGCCCGGCTCCAGCTTGTCCAGCGGGTAGTTGTGCGGCACGTAGGCCGTCAGCGCCACCTGGCCGAAGGGGATCTTCTTGTCGGTGCCCTTGACGGTGAACTCGCCGTTGGCGAACTCGATGTCGGCATCGCTGGCCTCCATCAGGTGGGCCGCGATCTTCTTGGCCTTGGCCTCGATCTTGTCGAGCGCCTTCATGATCGCGGCGCCGCCGACCGAGATCGAGCGCGAGCCGTAGGTGCCCATGCCGAAGGGCACGCGTCCGGTGTCGCCGTGCACCACGTCGACCGCCTCGACCGAGATGCCCAGGCGCGCCGCCACCACCTGCGCGAAGGTGGTCTCGTGGCCCTGGCCATGGCTGTGCGAGCCCGTGAAGACCGTCACGCTGCCGGTCGGATGGACGCGGATCTCGCCGCACTCGAACAGGCCGGCGCGCGCACCGAGCGCACCGGCGATGTTCGAAGGCGCGATGCCGCAGGCCTCGATGTAGCTCGAGTAGCCGATGCCGCGCAGCTTGCCTTGCGCTTCGCTCGCGGACTTGCGCTGCGCGAAGCCTGCGACGTCGGCCAGTACCCGGGCCTTGTCCATGCAGGCATGGAAGTCGCCCGTGTCGTACTGCAGCGCCACCGGCGTCTGGTAGGGGAAGCTGGTGATGAAGTTGCGCTTGCGGATCTCGTCCTGGCCCAGGTTCATTTCCCAGGCGCAGCGCGAGACCAGGCGTTCCAGCAGGTAGGTGGCCTCGGGTCGCCCTGCCCCGCGATAGGCGTCGACCGGCGCGGTGTTGGTGAACCAGGCATCGACCTCGACGTAGATCTGCGGCGTGGTGTACTGGCCCGCCAGCAGCGTCGCGTACAGGATGGTCGGCACCGCGGTGGCGAAGGTCGACAGGTAGGCACCGAGGTTGGCGTCGGTGTGCACGCGCAGCGCGAGGAACTTGCCTTGCGCGTCCAGCGCCATCTCGGCATGGCTCACGTGGTCGCGGCCATGGGCGTCGGACAGGAAGCATTCGGAGCGCTCGCCGGTCCACTTGATGCTGCGATTGAGTTGCTTGGCGGCCCAGGTCAGGCACACGTCCTCGGCGTACAGGTAGATCTTGGAGCCGAAGCCGCCGCCGACGTCGGGCGCGATCACCCGCACCTTGTGCTCGGGCAGGCCGAGCACGAAGGCCGTCATCAGCAGGCGCTCGACATGCGGGTTCTGGTTGGCGACGTAGAGCGTGTACTCCTCGTTGGCGCGGTTGTAGCTGCCGATGGCCACGCGCGGCTCGATCGGATTCGGCACCAGGCGGTTGTTGACCAGGTCGAGCCGGGTGACGTGGGCGGCGCCGGCAAAGGCGGCATCGACCGCCGCCTTGTCGCCGATCGCCCACTTGTAGCACTGGTTGTCGGGCGCCTCGTCATGCAGCGTGACGCCGCTCTGCTTCTTCGCGGCGTCGGCCACGCTGACCAGGGCCGGCAGCACCTCGTAGTCGACCACCACGGCCTCGGCGGCGTTCTTGGCCTGCTCGACCGTCTCGGCCACCACCATCGCCACATGGTCGCCGACATAGCGCACCTTGTTGATCGCCAGGATCGGGTGCATCGGCTCCTTCATCGGCGTGCCGTCGGGATTGTTGATCAGCCAGCCGCAGGGCAGGCCGCCCATCTTGCCCTCGATGTCCTTGCCGCTGAAGATGCCGACCACGCCGGGCAGCTTCAGCGCCGCGGCGATGTCGATCGATTTGATCCTGGCATGGGCATGCGGCGAACGCACGAACACGGCATGGCTCTGGTGGGCCAGGGTGACGTCGTCGGTGTATTGGCCGGCGCCGGTCAGGAAGCGGTAGTCTTCCTTGCGCTTGAGCGCCTCGCCGATGTGCGGCAGGCCGGAGAAGTCGGATGCACCCATGATGTGCTCCTTGTCAGGCCGTGGCCGTGCTCTTGGCGGACTCGGCCGGGGCGGCCGCCATCGCCGCGCCACCCATCTGGATGGCCTTGACGATGTTCTGGTAACCCGTACAGCGGCACATATTGCCGTCGAGCAGTTCGCGGATCTCGGTCTCGCTCGACTTGGGGTGGTGGGTGCAGAGATCGATCGCGCTCATCACCATGCCCGGCGTGCAGAAGCCGCATTGCAGCCCGTGGCATTCCTTGAAGGCGGCCTGCATCGGGTGCATGGTGCCGTCGGGCTGGGCGATACCCTCGATGGTCGTGACCTGGGCGCCCGACACCTGCGCCACCAGCACGTTGCAGGACTTGATGGCGCGCCCGTCGACATGCACGGTGCAGGCGCCGCACTGGGCGGTGTCGCAACCGACATGCGTGCCGGTCAGATGAAGATGCTCGCGCAGCGCGTGCACGAGGAAGGTGTTCGGTGGCGCGTCGACCGTGACCGCTCGGCCGTTGACCGTGAATGAAACCTGCATGTGGCTGTCTCCGAATGGATGATGGCTGCTGAACGCGTTGAATCTTGGACGCCGGACCGGGTCGATATCCTAGGCAAAACCCTAGACGCTTGCCTGTTGCCGCTGAAATTCTCAAAATGAAACAGCCCCGATGAACACCCCTCGCACTTCGCCCCTTCCAGAGCGCAATCTCAGCATTGCCCAAGCGCGCCGCCAATGGATCGACGGAGAACCGGCGGCCCGCGAAGCCTCTGCCGCTCGGGTCGAGCCCTGGTTGCTGCGCTCCTGGCAGCGCTGTCTCGCGGCCGGCCATCGGCCTCAGCAGCGCGTGAGCTTCGACGCCGTCTCGGCACCGGCGGCGCGGATGGTGGCCGAGCGCAACCGGGCCCTGGTGGCCGCGGCCCGGCCGGTGCTCGACCGGCTTTCGCACGCCATCGCCGACACCCGCTATTTCGCGATCCTGACCGACGCCGACGGCATCGTGGTGGACGTCGGCGCCCTGCCCGGGGGCAGCGATCCGACAGCCCGGTACGCGCGTGACATCGCCCGCATCGGGGTCGACCTTTCCGAACGCGCGGTCGGCACCACCGCCATCGGCGCCGCGCTGGCCGAGCACGCCACGGTCTGGCTGCATCGCGGCGAGCACTTCTTCGACGACACCAGCGTCTACAGCTGCGCCGGCGCGCCGCTGTTCGGGCCGCAGGGGCAGTGCATCGGCATGCTCGACCTGACCGGCGTGCAGGTGGTCGAGCGGCCGGAGCTGCGTCACCTGGCGGCCGCATCGGCGCGCAGCATCGAGAACGCGCTGGTGCGCAGCCAGCCTTGCGAACTGCTGCTGCAGATCGGCTGGCCCGGCAGCGTCCCCGGGGCGGAATCGGAAGGTCTGCTGTGCATCGATGCCGACGGCAGCGTCAGCGGCGCCAATGCCGCGGCGCGCCAGATGCTGCATCAGCCGCTCAGCGCGCGCACCGGGTTGCACTGCCACGATCTGTTCGCGCTGCCGCCGCAGATGCTGTTCGACGGCGCGCGGCGCGGCGATGCCGTGCTCGAAATCCCGCTCTGGTCCGGCCTTCGGGTCCAGGCGCGGCCCCGGATGGCAGGCGCGGCGCCGGCGCCGTTCTCGCCAGTGCTGGATCCGCCGCGCCTGCGCGACGTCGAGACTGCCCTGATCCGCAAGGCGGTGGACGAGGCGCGCGGCAACGTGGCGCAAGCCGCGCGTGCCCTGGGGATCAGCCGCGCCACGGTCTATCGCAAGCTGGGCCGCGGCCATCGTCCCGACGCCTGAAACGAGGCGCAATTCACGATCTCCGCCTCCACTCGGCTTTCTTTTGGTGCGGGCTTGACTTACATTTGGTTGCTTTTGTTAGCAACTGAAACCCGCGCACCGCGCACCGCCCCGACTGGACGTTGACCATGAGCGAATCCAAGCGCCCGAGCCTCTCACTGCCCTTCCAACCGACCCGGCGCCGGCTGCTGGGCCACCTGGGCGGTGTCGCCGCCGCCAGCCTGGGCCTGCCGGCGTTGGCGCAGGCCAGGACCATCCGGGTGGGCGCCACCTTTGACAACAGCAGCGTGGAAAAAGCCAACGGAAGCGGCCTCTTCCTGGGTTCTTCGGCATATTTCAATGCGCTCAACCGCGCCGGCGGCATCAACGGCAGCAAGGTCGAGCTGGTCATGGCGGACGACCAGTTCAAGCCAGATCTGGCCAAGGCCAACGCGCTCGCCTTCGCCGCCGACAGCGCCGTGCTCGCGATCATCCATCCGCTGGGCACGCGGCAGACCGCGGAGGTCAGCGACGCGGTGCCGGGCTTGGCGGTGGTGGGACCGAATACCGGCACCGTGTCGCTGCGCAAGAAGGCCGCACCCAATACCTTCTGGGTGCGGGCCAACTACGACCAGGAAATCGACCGGCTGATCGCCACCGCGTCGGTGCTCGGCCAGACGCGCATCGGCATCGTGTATTCGGAAGATCCGCTGGGCCAGTCGCTGCTGGCCGGCTTCAAGGCTTCGCTGGCCAAGTTGAAACTCGAACCCGCCGTGGTCGCCAGCACGCCGGGCACGACCAGCCTGGACGTCGGCCCGGCGGCAGCGAAAATCGCCGCGGCCAGCCCGCAGATCGTCATCATCGGGCTGGCCGGCACTGCGCCGGCTTTTGTTTCCGCGCTGCGCAAAGCGGGCGGCAACAGCAGCGTCTACGGCTTGTCGATCACGGCCGGTTCGCTCGGCGCCATGGGTGATCTGGCGCATGGCCTGGGCTTTTCGATCGTCGTGCCCTCGCCCTTCGCAACCAAGTACGAGATCGTGCGGCGCTACCAGGCCGACATGCTGGCCAACGGCAGCAAGGACTTCTCGCTGCCCAGCCTGGAGGGCTACATGGATGCCTGCGTGCTGGCCGAGGGCCTGCGCCGCGCCGGCCCGTCG
>DASXKG010000254.1:0-2475 GCA_036496965.1 Variovorax sp. | reverse complement strand
GGTCGGCGTCACCGGCTATGCCTGGATCGTCGGGCCCGGGCCGGCACTGAAGCTGGTCGGCCAGACCTCGATGCGCACGGTGACCGACTACACCTTCGGCGTGATCCCGATGTTCATGCTGATGGGCTCCCTGGTCTCGGTCTCGGGCGTGAGCCGCGAGCTTTTCAAGGCCGCCAACTCGATGATCGGCCACCTGCGCGGCGGCCTGGGCGTGGCCACCGTGCTGGCCTGCGGCGGCTTCGCGGCCATCTGCGGCTCGTCGGTGGCGACCGCCGCCACCTTCTCGGCGGTGGCCTATCCGGAGATGCGGCGCTTCAACTATCCGCAATCCTTCTCGACCGGGGTGATTGCCGCCGGCGGCACGCTGGGCGCGATCCTGCCGCCGTCGACGGTGCTGGCGGTCTACGCCATCCTCACCCAGCAGGACATCGGCAAGCTGTTCATGGCGGGCATCGTCCCGGGCATCCTGGCCATGGCGATGTACGTGATGACCATCGCGCTGATCGTCAGGTTCCGGCCCAACTGGCTGCCGGCCGGCGAACTGAGGCCCTGGGGCGAGCGCCTCGCCGACCTGAAGAACGTCTGGGCGCCGCTGGTGCTGTTCGTGTTCGTCATCGGCGGCCTCTACGGCGGCTTCTTCACGCCCACCGAGGCTGGCGGCGTCGGCGCCAGCGGCGCCTTCATCCTCGGCCTGCTGCGCCGCAAGCTCGACGGCCCGAAGATCCGCGAGGCACTGCTCTCGGCCACGCGCACGGCAGCCGCCGTATTCACGGTGCTGATCGGCGCGCTGCTGTTCGGTTATTTCCTGACCATCACGCAGAGCCCGCAGAAGCTCACCGAGTTCCTCACCAGCCTGGGCATCGGCCGCTACGGCGTGCTGGCGCTGATCATGCTGATGTACCTGGTGCTGGGCTGCCTGATGGACGCCATGGCGATGATCATCCTGACGGTGCCGATCATCTACCCGGTGATCGTGCACCTGGGCTTCGATCCGATCTGGTTCGGCGTCATCATCGTGATGACGGTCGAACTCGGCTTGATCCATCCGCCGGTGGGCATGAACGTCTTCGTCATCAAGAGCGTGGTGAAGGACGTGAGCTTCACCACCATCTTCAAGGGCGTCCTGCCCTTCATCCTGACCGATATCCTGCGGCTGGTGATCCTGATCGCGTTCCCGGTCATCGCCCTCTGGCTGCCAACGAACATGGGTTGAATTTGAAAGAAGTCACTTACCGCGTGCGCGTCGAATTCGGCGACTGCGACCCGGCCGGCATCGTCTGGTTCCCGAATTTCTTCCGCTGGATCGACGCCGCCTCGCGCCATTTCTTCGCCGAAAGCGGCGTGCCGCGCTGGGAAGAAACCAGCCGCACGCTGGGCGTGATCGGCACGCCGCTGGTGGACACCCACACCCGCTTCGTGAAAAGCGCGAGCTATGGCGACACGCTGCACATCGCCGTCAGCATTCCCGAATGGCGCGACAAGAGCTTCGTGCAGAAGTACCGCGTGACGCGCGGCGAGGACCTGATCCTCGAATGCGAGGAAGTGCGCATCTTCGCGGCCCAGCGCGAAGGCGGCGGCATCCGCGCTGTGCCGATTCCGCCGGAGATCCGGCGGCTCTGCGAATAGGCCCTACTCCTTGACCGAACCCGTCATCCCCGACACGTAGTACTCGACGAAGAAGGAATAGATGAAGGCCACCGGCAGCGAGCCCAGCAGCGCGCCGGCCATCAGCGGCCCCCATTGGTAGATATCGCCCTGCACCAGCTCGGTCACCACGGCCACCGGCAGCGTCTTGATCTCCGACGAGGAGATGAAGGTCAGCGCATAGATGAACTCGTTCCACGACAGCGTGAAGGCAAAGATGCCGGCCGAGATCAGCCCCGGTACGGCCAGCGGCAGCACGATCCTGACCAGGATCTGCCAGCGGCTCGCGCCGTCGATCAGCGCGCATTCCTCCAGCTCCGCCGGGATCGAGCGGAAGTAGCCCATCAGCAGCCAGGTGCAAAACGGGATCAGGAAGGTCGGATAGGTCAGCACCAGTGCCCAGCGGGAGTCGAACAGCCCGAGATTGAAGACCACGTTGGCCAGCGGAATGAACAGGATCGAAGGCGGTACCAGGTAAGCCAGGAAGATCGCCAGCCCGGTCTGCCGCGAGCCCTTGAAGCGCAGCCGCTCGATGGCGTAGGCGGCGAGCACCGACACCACCAGCGAGCCGAAGGTCGACACCACCGACACCAGCACGGTGTTCCACACCCACTGCGGGTACTCGGTCTCGAACAGCAGCTTGTGGAAATGCTCCAGCGTCGGCGCGACGACCCAGAAGGGATTGCCCTCGCGGGTGAGCAGCTCCGCGTCCGGCTTCACCGAGGTGATCGCCATCCAGTAGAACGGAAACAGCAGCACGATCAGGAACACCAGGAGCGGCAGATACACCGTCACCGCCTTGCGCGGCACGGTGTCCAGGTAGCCCATGCC
>DASXKG010000253.1:0-3237 GCA_036496965.1 Variovorax sp. | reverse complement strand
TGCCTTCCTGGCGGGCGCCGATCGACGCCTACATCGCCACTGCCCTCGCGGGCCGGCAGGCAGGCAGTGTGATGCCCTTCGCGATCGTCGAGCGGGCCAGCGAGCGCGTCGTGGGCAGCACCCGCTTCTGGAAGATCGCGTCGCGGCCCCCGGAGCCACCGTGAGCCGCATGTTCCACAATTCGCCGTCGGCCGCAGCTTCGAGCAGCGCCGGCGCCTGCTCCGCCTGCAGCGGCCGGAGTTCGACCAGGCGGCCGGTCAGCACCGGCTGCATCACCGCATTCAAGTCTCCGCTCCTTCCACCAGGAAGCGAACCCGGCGCACGCCCTGCCATTCGTCGGCGTCCAGGCGCCAGGCGAGCACCACCTTCGGTGGCAACGGTTCGGTGTGGCCGAACCAGATGCCGTCCACCGGCTTGCCGCGGTGCCTGAGCTTGAGCGCGAGATGCTTCTCGCCCACCAGCCGCTGCGAGACCACCTCGACCTCCTCGCTGAAAGTCGGCGGCGCGAAACCCTGGCCCCAGACCTCGCGATGCAGCGTGTCGACCAGGTCGACGCGCAGGTACTCGGGCGCGAGCGGCCCGTCGGTGTCGAGCCGCCGCGTCAAGCTGGCCGCGTCGAGCCATTCGCGCGCGACCTCGGCCAGTGCCCGCTCGAAGACCGCGAACTGCTCGCGCGCCACCGTGCAGCCGGCCGCCATGGCATGGCCACCGAAGCGCAGCAGCACCCCGGGATGCCGCTTGGCCACGAGGTCGAGTGCGTCGCGCAGATGAAAGCCGGGAATCGATCGGCCGGAGCCCTTGAGTTCCTCCGACTTGCCGTCCGCCGCACTGGCGGCGAAGACGAAGGTCGGCCGGTGGAAGCGTTCCTTGATGCGCGAGGCGACGATGCCGACCACGCCCTCATGGAAATCGGCGCCGAAGACGCTGATGGCTGGCGGCGGCAATTCGCCGTCGCGAAAGAGGCCGGCCGCCAGCACCAGCGCCTGGTCGCGCATGCCGCCCTCGATGTCGCGCCGCTCGCGGTTGATGCCGTCCAGCGTGCGCGCCAGTTCGTCGGCACGGGCCGCGTCGTCGGTCAGCAGGCATTCGATGCCCAGCGTCATGTCGGACAGCCGGCCCGCCGCATTGATGCGCGGCCCGAGCGCGAAACCGAAATCGAAGGTGGTCGCGGCCTGCGCGTTGCGGCCCGCGACCTTGAACAGCGCGGCGATCCCGGCGGGCATCGCGCCGGCGCGGATGCGACGCAGGCCCTGTGCGACCAGGCGCCGGTTGTTGGCGTCCAGCCGCACCACGTCGGCCACGGTGCCGAGCGCCACCAGGGGCAGCAGGGCGTCGAGCCTGGGCTGGCTGGCGGCATCGAAGGCCTGGCGTGTGCGCAGTTCCGAGCGCAGCGCGAGCAGCACGTAGAACATCACGCCGACCCCGGCGATGCTCTTGCTCGCGAAGTCGCAGCCCGGCTGGTTCGGATTGACGAGCACGTCGGCCGCCGGCAGCTCGGGGCCGGGCAGGTGGTGGTCGGTCACCAGCACCGCCAGCCGGCGCGCCTTGGCGGCGGCCACGCCTTCGACGCTGGCGATGCCGTTGTCCACCGTGATCAGCACCTCGGCGCCGCTGTCGGCCACCCGCTCGGCGATCGGCGGCGTCAAGCCGTAGCCATCCACGACGCGGTCGGGCACCAGGTAGCCGACCTGCCGGGCGCCCAGCAGGCGCAGGCCGCGCACGGCGACGGCGCAGGCGGTTGCGCCGTCGCAGTCGTAGTCGGCCACGATGCACAGGCGCTTGCCGGCCTGGATGGCATCGGCCAGCAGCTGCGCCGCCGCCTGGGCGCCGCGCAGCCCCAGTGGCGGCAGCAGCCGGGCCAGGCCGTCGTCGAGTTCTTCCTTGGCCTGCACGCCGCGCGCGGCATAGAGCTGCGCCAGCAGGGGATGCACGCCGGCCTGCTCGAGCGCCCAGGCGCTGCGCGGCGGGATGTCGCGGGCCAGGATCTTCATCGTCACAGCGCCTCCAGCACGGGGGCCGCGCTGCTGCGATGGAACAGGTTGCGCGCCCAGCGCGCGAGCCCGCGTGGCTGCACGCCGAAGCGGCGCGCGCTGCGATCGCCGCAGAGCGTCAGCATGACCTCCGCGCCGCGGGTGCAGTCGGCCAGCAGCTCGGCCACCGGGCCGGCGTCCAGCGCGGCCCAGGCCGCGGCCCAGGCGGCTGCGTCGTCCTGCAGGGCGGGCGTGCGCAGCCCATCGGGCACCTTCGGTGCCGCGACCTGGGCGAAGGGCGTCGGCAGGCGCCCGGTGCCGCTCAGCCAGAACGAGTTGATCGGCGGCACGCCGCGCGCGGTGCGCTCGTCGTTCACGCGCTCGGTGTAGAGCAGCATCTGCATCTCGTTCTGCAGCCGGCGCAGGGGCCGGGCCGCATCCGACAGCGGCGACCATTCGGAGATCGGAAAACCCACCGCCCGATCGATCGATGCGGTCGGCAGATCGTCGAAGACCTTGCCGCAGGCCAGCCAGCGGCCCGGTGTCGCCGAAGGATGGAGCGCGATCCCGTCTTCCTCGAAGAAGGGGCGCGCGGCGGCGAGCAGCGCGTCCGATTCCGCCGCTTCGATCCGGATCGCCGCCGGGTCGCCGAGCACCACGTCGTCGATGCCGACCTGCCAGTGGCACAGCGTGGCGACGCCCCAGCTCTGCGCGCCGTCGGTCGGAGCGAGGCCCGCTTGCCGGGCTTCCAGGGCCGCCCAGGGCAGGCAGCCGTCGGCCGCCGTGATGCCCAGGGCCGCGGCCAGGGCGCGCTCGTGGGGCGGTGAGCGGGTGTTGTCCTCCTGGGTGTCGTCGTCGACCAGCGCCAGCCGTTGCAGCAGGGATTCGAGCTTCGGCAGCCTCAATCCGGCCAGTGCCTTGCGGCAGTTCGGCGAGCCGCGACCGGCAAACGGGATCAGCAGGTGGGCGGCGGGGGGGCTTGGGGGCATCGGGCTATTGTCCCGGATGCGCAGCCTCGGGATGCCACAATCCTGGAGATGAACAGCCCCCACGCTCGTCACTTCGTGTACTCGCTGCCCCCCGAGGGGGCGCAAGCCCCCCTTGGGGCGGCCCGGCGGGGGGCTTGATGCAATTCCCCTACGAGCTGCAGCTTGGCTGGCGCTACACGCGCGCGGGCCGGGCGACGCGGCGCAACGGCTTCATCTCCTTCATCTCCGGGGTCTCGATGCTCGGCATCGCACTGGGCGTGGCGGCGCTGATCATCGTG
>DASXKG010000252.1:0-10577 GCA_036496965.1 Variovorax sp. | reverse complement strand
TGCCTTCGCTGCGCGCCGGGTGCACAAGGGCTACGAGGCGATCGTCGACGGCCTGCTGCCGCTGTCGCCCGACTGGTCGCTGATCGATGCGCCGCTGGCCGCCGACTGGCCGCGTCGCCCGCTGCAGAAGATCGATGCCGCGGGCAAACCGAGCCAGACCCGCTGGCGCGTCAAGCGGCAGCTGCCCGAGCGCAACGCCAGCCACCTGTGGCTGGAACCGCTGACCGGCCGCAGCCATCAGTTGCGCGTTCACCTGCTGTCGATCGGCCATCCGATCCTGGGCGACACGCTCTATGCCGCAGCGGATGCCGCACGCAAGGCGCCACGACTGCTGCTGCACGCCACGATGCTCGAGTTGACGCATCCGGCCGATGGCCGGCGACTTCGCTTCGAGAGTGCGTCGCCTTTCAATTGATGTCGCCGCGCACCACCAGCACCGGCACCTTGGCATCCTGCAGCACGCGCTGCGTGACGCTGCCGAGCAGCAGCTTCTCGATGCCGGTTCGCCCGTGCGAGCCCATCACGATCAGATCGGCGCCGATGGCGATCGCGGTGTCGACGATGCCTTCATGCACCACATGGCCGTCGATCACGCGCTGGTCGCTGTGCAGGCCTTCGGCCGCCAGGGCCGCCACCCCGCGCGCCAGCGCCGCGTTGGCCGCGCTGGTGGCCGCGGCAAGGTATTCGTTCTGGCCCAGCGCGTAGTCGGCGCCGACGCCGATGAAGGGATAGTTGTCCACCACGTGGATCAGGGTGATCCGGCTGCCGAAGGCCAGCGCCAGCCCGCTCGCCTTGCTCACCGCGAGCATCGACGTTTCCGAGCCGTCGATCGGAACCAGGATGTGATTGAACATGGCAGCCCTCAAGATTGTTCGCGACAGGGTTCGATCGCTCGAACCGGGTCCCGAATTTACATCCAAGCCGTGACCATCGGCTGTAGGACGGCCGCGGAGCACCCGCGAGGGGTCACTCGCCCTGGAAGCCGTCGGCCCGGCAGGTCACCACCAGCGTGTCGCGCCAGCCCGGTTCGTTGTCGATCAAGGGCTGGATGGGTGTCGACTCATGAATCACGCGTGCATCGTCGAGCAGCAGCAGGCTCCAGGGCTCGGACATCGTGAAGCGTTCGCCGCGCCGGCCGCTGGCCTCGAACACGCGCGTCTCGCCGCCCTTGATGTTGTGCCGGCCGACCAGCGCCACCGCGACCAGGTCGACGCCATCGCGGTGCGCGCCTTCCGGCGTCGGACGGCCGATGCCGTCGGCCGTGTCGATGCGGAACTGGTGCGCTTCCACGTACCAGCGCCGGGTGCCGCGCAGGCCGCTGGCGACCTGGCCGAGCCCGAGCACCAGCCGCTGCCACGCGGGCTGCGCCACGGTGGCGGGCTCCATCGGCGCGAACCAGCGCTGCATGCCGCCATGCAGCGCGTTGTATTCGACCGGCTGCCAGTGCGCACGGTGCGGCACCTGCTGCAGCGCCGTGCCATCGACCGTGAAGCAGGCATGGCGACGCCTGCGATAGCGGCCGCCGTCCTTCAGGTAGTCGTCCGGCGGGAGATGGTTCCAATCCTCATGCAGGGCCTCCAACTCCGGCAGCGGCGTGGCGAGCCAGTCGGCAACGCCCTGCGGGCTCAGCACGGCATAGCCGTCTTGGCGCAAGGTGGGAACGAGACGATCGCAGGGCGTGAACGGCGGACTGAACCCGAGGTTCATTTCCGCCCCCACGCTCGGCACTTCGTGTCCTCGCTGCCCCCCGAGGGGGCGCGAGCTTGCTTGGGGCGGCCCGGCGCGGCGCTCACTTCCACCCGCCCGTCGCGACCTTCACTCCGTCACCTTCACGCCCTTCCAGAAGGCGACGCGGTTCTTGACCATCTCGGCTTCCGGCCTGGGGTCCGCGTAGTACCAGGCGGCATCGGTGAACAACTCGCCATTGACCAGGAGCGAGAGATAGCTCGCGGTGCCCTTCCAGGCGTCGGTGGTCTTGTGGTTGCTGAAGGTGACGTGCTCGCGATGGAGCGAATCCATCGGGAAGTAGTGATTGCCTTCGACGAGCACGATGTCATCGCTCTCGGCGACCGTGACGCCGTTCCAGGTTGCTTTCATCAGGATTCTCCGAATCTCGGCGCCCACCGATTGTGGGCAGCCCGCTATTGTGCCGCGGGCGCCTGCAGCCAGTGCACGCTGAACAGGCGCTCGGGGTCGGTCCACACCGCGGCCGGCCGGAAGCCGGCCTGCACCGCCAGCGCACGCAGGCCCTCGACGGTGAACTTGTGCGAGTTTTCGGTGTGAATCGTCTCGCCCTCCTCGAAGCCGAAGCTCTGGCCGTCCAGCGTCACCTCCTGCGCCCGCCGGCTCACCAGGTGCATCTCGACGCGCCGCTGCGGCGAGTTGTAGAAGGCGCCATGGGCGAAGCCGTCGAGATCGAAGTCGCAGCCCAGTTCGGCATTGGCGCGCCGCAGCAGGTTGAGGTTGAAGGCCGCCGTCACGCCTTGCGCGTCGTTGTAGGCGGCATGCAGCAGCGCCGGATCCTTGACCAGGTCGACGCCCAGCAGCAGGCCGCCGCCGCGCAGCAGCCGGTGCGCGAGCTGCAGGAAAGCCAAGGCCTCGTCGGGCGAGAAGTTGCCCAGCGTGGAACCCGGAAAGAAGCCGACCCGCTGGCCGACGGTCTTCTCGCGCGTGGGCAGCACCAGCGGCATCGTGTAGTCGGCCACCATCGGCTGCACCGTCAGCTGCGGATAGTCGGCGCGCAGCCGCGCGGCGGCGGCTTCCAGGTGCTCGCCCGAGATATCGATCGGCACGTAGCGCCGCGGCCGGCCGAGCGCATCGAGCAGCAGCCGCACCTTGGTCAGCGAACCGGCGCCGAATTCGATGATCTCGGCATCGGGGCCGATCTGCTCGGCGATCTCCGCCGCGGAGTCGGTGAGGATGCGCGTCTCGGTGCGCGTCGGGTAGTACTCCGGCAACTCGCAGATGCGATCGAACAGCGCCGAACCTGCGCCGTCGTAGAAGAACTTGGGCGAGATCCGTCGCTCGCGCTGATTCAGGCCCGCGAAGAGCTCGCGCGCGAAGTCGGACAGGGGCGCGGCCCGCTGGGCGGCGCGAAAGGCATGGAGGTTGAATGCGGTGGTACCCATCAGATGTCTTTCGCGAGCCGCAGCCCCGAGAATTGCCAGCGCGCCGCCGGCGGGAAGAAATTGCGATAGCTGGCACGCGTGTGGCCGGCCGGCGTGGCGACGCTGCCGCCGCGCAGGACCACCTGGCCGACCATGAACTTGCCGTTGTACTCGGCAGCGATGCCGGGTAGCGGGCGAAAGCCCGGATAGGGGTCGTAGGAGGAACGGGTCCATTGCCAGACATGGCCGTTCAGTTGCGAGATGCCGGGTGCGTCGTGTGCGGCCTCCCATTCGAATTCCGTGGGCAAGCGAGCGCCGGCCCATTCGGCATAGGCCGCGGCCTCGAAAAAGCTCAGCTGCGCCACCGGCGCCTGCGGCTCCAGTGGGCGCACCCCATGCAGGCCGAACACCTGCCAGCCGGCCGGCATGCCCTCGTGCGCCAGCCGCGGATCGTCCGGCGCCAGCCAGTAGGCCGGACAGCGCCAGCCCTGCGCCTGCACCGCCGCCCAGCCGTCGGACAGCCAGAGTTCGGGCCGCTGGTAGCCGCCATCGGCCACGAACTGCGCGAACTCGCCGCAGTTCACCAGCCGATCGGCGATCGCATAGGGCCGCAGCAGCACCGCATGGCGCGGCGTTTCGTTGTCGAAGGCGAAGCCGGATCCTGAATGGCCGATCTCGACCACACCGCCCGGGCGCAGCAGCCACTTCTGTGCGGGAGGCAGCGTGGCGATGCGCAGTGCCGGTCCGGCGGCGGCCCGGTAGCCGGGCAACAACGGGTTGCACCACAGCGCATGCAGGATGTCGGTGGCGATCAGCTCCTGGTGCTGCTGTTCGTGATGCAGGCCCAGCGTGACGATCGCTTCGAGCCCGGCCCATTCCGCCTCGCCGGCGTTCTCCAGCAGGGCCAGCACCGCGTGGTCGACATGGCGCCGGTAGGCATGCACCTCGTCCAGTGAGGGCCGCGTCAGCAGGCCGCGCTGGGGCCGCGGATGGCGCGGTCCCAGTGCCTCGTAGTAGGAATTGAAGAGGAAGTGAAAACGCGGGTCGAACACTGTGTAGCCGTGCGCGTGCGGCTGCACCAGCACGGTCTCGAAGAACCAGGTGGTGTGCGCCAGGTGCCACTTGGTCGGGCTGGCGTCGGGCATCGACTGGATGCACTGGTCCTCGGCCGACAGCGGCGCGGCCAGCTTCAGGCTGTGCCCACGCACCTCCAGGAATCGTTCACGCAACTCCTGCGCCGCGGGAACGGACGGCCGGATCAGGTTCATGGGGACTCCAGTCTGGAATTCGAATTCGTCTTCTTGTTGCGATTTCTAGCCGAAGCGCAGGCGCGCGCGCCGTAGGACAAGGGCGCACATCGGCGCTCGGCCCCGGCGCCGGAGTGGCCGCCGGGCCTCGGCGCCGGGCCGGACACTGTGGCACAAGTTGTGTCCGTTTGCACGACCGCTGCGTATCATCCGCGGATGCGCACAGCCCAGATGCCCAGCCGCCCCCGGGTCCTCATCGTGGGCTGCGGCTTCGGTGGCCTGGAAGCCGCCCGCAGGCTGCGCCACGCCGCGGTGGACATCACGATGGTCGACAAGACCAACCATCACCTGTTCCAGCCCCTGCTCTACCAGGTGGCCACCGCCGGCCTGGCAGCGCCCTCGATCGCGGCGCCGGTGCGTCTTTTGTTTCGCCAGCAACCCAATGTCACGACACTGCTCGGCGAGGTGGTGCGCATCGACCCTGTCGAGCGCGCGCTGTACCTGGCCGAGGGCACCCGGCTCGAGTGGGACCACCTGATCCTGGCCGCCGGTGCGACCCACAGCTACTTCGGCAACGATGCCTGGGAGCCGCTGGCGCCCGGACTCAAGACCCTGGCAGACGCCTTCGAAGTCCGGCGCCGGGTGCTGGTGAGCTTCGAGGCGGCCGAGGTCGAGACCGACCCGGCGCGCCAGCGCGCGCTGCTGACCTTTGCCGTCATCGGCGCCGGCCCCACCGGCGTCGAGATGGCCGGCACGCTGGCCGAGATCGCCCGCCACACGCTGGAAGGCGAATTCCGCCGCATCGACCCGAGCAGCGCCGAGGTGCTGTTGATCGAGGGCGGCCCGCGGGTGCTGCAGGCCATGCCCGAATCGCTCAGCCGCCGGGCTCAGGAGCAGCTGGAAAAACTCGGCGTGCAGGTGCGCCTCAACGCCCGCGTCATCTCCATCGACGGCACCGGGATCCAGGTGCAATCGCCGTTCAGCGATGGCGGCGCGGGCCTGGGCACCCACCGCATCGATTGCCACTGCGTGATCTGGGCCGCGGGCGTTGCCGCCTCGCCGCTCGGCCGCCTGCTGGCGCAAGCCACCGGTGCCGAGACCGACCGCGCCGGACGGGTCAAGGTCCTGCCCGACCTGGGCCTGCCCGGCCACCCGGACATCAGCGTGGTGGGCGATCTGGCCGCCGCAACCAGCCACCAGCCCGGCAAGGAGCCGCAGCCGGTGCCCGGGGTCTCGCCGGCGGCCAAGCAGATGGGCCGCGCCGCCGCCACCAACATCCTGCACCGCATCGCGGGCGAGCCCACCGAGCCCTTTCGCTATCGCGACTATGGCAACCTGGCCACCATCGGCCGCAACTCGGCGGTGGTCGATCTCGAGACGCCCGTCGGGCACTTGCGCTTCTCGGGGCGGCTGGCCTGGCTCTTCTGGCTCTTCGCCCACGTGTATTTCCTGATCGGTTTTCGCAACCGCTTCGTGGTGCTGATGGATTGGGCCAGCGCCTACTGGAGCTTCCAGCGCCATGCGCGCGTGGTGGCCGAGGTCGAGGCCCGGAACCGGGGATGAGGGACCGTCAGCATGGACAACAACGAGGTCAACCAGCTGCTCGTACGCATCGGCCGCGAAGACCAGGCAGCGTTTCGCCAGCTGTACAAGGCCTTCAGCCCGCGGGTCTATGCCTACGTGCTCAACATGCTGAACGACCACGCGCGGGCCGAGGAAGTCCTGGTGGACACGCTCTACGAAGTCTGGCGCCAGCCGCAGCGCTTTCGCGGCGATTCGCAGTTTTCCACCTGGCTGATCGGGATCGCGCGCAGGAAGGCGCTGATGGTCTACCGGGCCCGCCGGCCCGATGAAGTGCACGCCGATCTCGAAGACATTGCCGAGATCACCGCCTCGGAAACGCCGGACGGCTACGCGGAATTGGCCGGCAAGCAGCGGCGCGAAGGCGTACAACACTGCATGGGCAAGCTGTCGGACGAGCATCGCGAATGCCTGCACCTGGTATTTTTCGAGGGCATGGGCCTGGCCGAGGTGGCAGAGGTGCAGAACTGCCCCGAGGGCACTGTCAAGACGCGCCTCTTCCATGCCCGCCAGAAGATCAAGAATTGCCTGAAGTCGCTGCTGCGCAGCGAGGGCGGCGCGCCTGACGTCAAGGGCGCCCTCACGTCCTGAGCAAAAATAAATTGAACCGCGCGCCGGGCTCGCGCAACCCAGCGGCACTGGAGTACACGCGCCATGAACGACGAACGTTTCGAAGAATTGCTTCCCTGGTATGCCAACGGCTCGCTCGGAGCCGAAGACCGCGCCTGGGTCGACGCCTATCTGCAACAGCATCCCGAGGCACGCAGCGAGCTGGACTGGTACCGCTCGCTGCAGCAGCGGGTCCAGGAAAGCGCCCCGGCCGTACCGCCGACGATCGGCCTGGCCCGTGCCATGCGGCTGATCCAGGGCGACCGTCCGACCCTGGCCGAACGGATCAGCGCCTTCTTCGGCAACTTCGGCGTGCGCCCGGTCTATGCGCTGGCTGGGCTGGCCATCGTGACAGTGCAAGCCGGCGTGATCCTGAACCTGCTGGGCGACATGCGCGAGAACGCCGATGAAGTCCGGGCACTGCATGCGCAGAGCGTCGAAGAGGGCCCGATGCTGAAGATCAACTTCGCACCGGACGCCAAGGAAACCGACATCCGGATGCTGGTGGTCCAGGTGCACGGCGAGCTGGCCGGCGGCCCGGGCCAACTCGGTGACTACTACCTGCGGGTGCCGGCCGGCAGCGAAGCCGCGGCGCTGGCCCAGGTGCAGGCCGCACCGATCGTCCAGGCCGTCGCGCTGGCCCCCGGCGTGCCGCCCAGGGAGTAGCCGCCATGGCCCAGCTCACGACCCGCCGTACGCTCCTGCGCTACGCGCTGGGCACCGTGGCGCTGCCCTTTGGCGCCGCCATGGCTGCCCCGATGAGCGCCAACGGCACTGCCGAGTCGCGCATCGCCCTGGTGATCGGCAACGGCGCCTATCGCGCCGCGCCACTGAAGAACCCACCCGGCGACGCCAGCGCCGTCGGCGAGGCGCTGCGCGGCCTGGGCTATGACGTGACCCTGCACCTGAACACCAAGCTGGCGGAACTGATCGAGGCGCTGCGCGAGTTTTCGGTGCGCGCGCCCAAGGCCTCGGTGCGTATGCTGTTCTACGCCGGCCACGGCGTCCAGGTGAAAGGGCGCAACTACCTGGTGCCGATCGACGCCGACCCGGCCTCGGAAGAGGACATCCAGCGCCAGAGCGCGGATGTCGGCGAGTTCGTCGACCGGCTCAGCGCCATTCGCAGCGGCACCAACATCGTGGTCCTCGACGCCTGCCGTGTGAACCCGTTCGCCGGCGGCGTCGTGGTCGGCCCGGACGGACGTCGCCTGAAATTCCGCGGCGCGACGCCGGGCGGCCTGGCCAGCCTCGACGCCCCGGTGGGCACCCTGGTGGCCTTTTCGACCGCGCCGAACGGCGTGGCCCTGGACGGCGCCGACGGCGCGCACAGCGTCTATGCACGTCACCTGCTGGCCAACCTGCCGACACCGGGGCTGCAGATCGAGCAGCTCTTCAAGCGGGTGCGCATCGGTGTCGCCGAGGACACCGGCCGCGTGCAGGTGCCCTGGGAGTCGTCGAGCCTGACAGCCGACTTCTGCTTCAAGGCGGACGACAAGGGGCGTTGCGGCTAGGCGTGATGTCGCAATAGCTTGGCCTTCTCGAGTCGGTCCTCGATGGATCGCGCCGCGCGTTGCAGATCCGAGAGGTGAGTGGTCACGATGTCGCTTTCAGTGGTGATGGCGGGGAGCCAGACGATACAGAGGCAGGCGACGACGCGATCGTGCATCCGTACCGGCACTGCGAGCGCGCCGAAGCGTTCGGGGGAGTTCGCGCTGGTGTGCGAGGCATTGCGCGTGGCGTAGCCCCGCTGGCGCGCCTCGGCGATCATCCGAGCCAGTCTTTCCGGCTGCAGCGCCGCTCTGTCAGCTTCCGAGCGCGAATGCGCCAGCACGGCAAGAATTTCCCGGCGTTCCTCATCGGGGCAGAACGACAGGAAACAGCGCCCCAGGGACGAGCGGAGCATCGAGGGACGGGAGCCCAATGCCTTGAAATTGGCGCTCAGGCTGTTGCCGGCGTAGGGTCCCTCCACGCTGAGCATGGCAGCGCCGTCGCGCACGCCGAGGTCAGTGGGCCACGGAACGCGCCGCTGCAATGTGGCACGTGCCTCCTCGGCATGTTCGGACAGGCGTCTCACCTGCGCGATCACCTGCTGCGACGCCGTCGCAGCGGCATCCGGCGCGTAGCGCCCGGTGACCGGGTCGCGCTTGATCCATCCCTTCGCGACCAAGGTCTTGAGCACGCGGACCAGGCTCGCGTTCGGCAGCGCGGTTCTTGCCTGCAGTTCTGAGAAGGTGATCGCGCAAGCCACGTCGATTTCGCGCAGCACATCCAAGCCCCGGCTGAGCGAATGAATGGTCTTGACGCCGGTACTCTGTCCAGCTTGGCTCCCCCCGATCGACGCCATGGCTTGTTCTCCTGGTGAAAGTATATCTATCGAGGCATCGATGCGATTCATAGACTGCAGTCGACATCCAGACGCGGCCAGCGCCGCCCACTTCCACATGACCTTGCCCATTCGCTCCCACTTTTCAGACACCTACGCAGCAGCACGCACGGCGTTCAAAGAAGCGGCCTCTAGCAAAAATGCTCAGCTGCAAACCTTCGTCCTGCCGGGATACCGTGGCGCGCAGGACGAGGAACTCAGCATGGACAGCGCCTATCTGGGGAGTCCCGACAGCATGAAGTTGCTGATCGTGTCCTCGGGCGTGCATGGACCGGAGGGCTTTTGCGGCTCGGGCTGCCAAGTCGCACTGCTTCGAGACGACGACATGCAGTCACGCCTTGAAAAAGCCGGGACAGGGCTCCTGTTGATTCATGCCGTCAATCCGTACGGCTTCTCGCATCTGCAGCGCACGAATGAAGACAACGTCGACCTCAACCGCAATTTCGTGGATTTCAACGCGCCCCTTCCCTCCAACGAGGCGGCAGGTGCAGTGAACGACCTGGTGCTGCCCAAGCAATGGCCGCCTACGCCGGAAGACGACGCAGCGATCGCAGCCTACATCGCTCGGCATGGCGAACTGGCGTTTCGCACCTCCATGAGTGGTGGCCAGCATACCCATCCCAAGGGCATGTTCTACGGTGGCTCCGCACCCGCCTGGAGCAACCACACGGTGCGCGCCTTGCTGCGCCAACATGCGTCGCAAGCCCGGCATGTCGGTTGGATCGACATCCACACCGGCCTTGGCCCGTTTGGTCATGCCGAAAAGATCTTTTCCGGGCCGAACAGGGCATCGGACCTGGCGCGTGCACGCGCCTGGTGGGGCCGCGACATGATGTCCCTGTTCGAAGAAGGAGCGGCGGCGGTGGTGTCCCATGGGGCCACGCAGCTCAGTGCCGTGCAAGAGTGTCCGCAGGCTCAGGTGGGATGGCTTGGCCTGGAATACGGAACCTACCCCGGCGGCGCGGTCACCACTGCATTGCGTGCCTCCCAGTGGCTGATCGCGAATCGCCACCTGGCCAGTGCCGAGCAGCGCCGCGCCATTCCCCAAGCCCTGAAAGAAGTCTTCTACGTCGATCAGGATGACTGGAAGGGCATGGTTTGGGGGCAGGCTCGCGTGGCCATGCTGCAGGCCGCCTTGAGTCTTCAACACGCCGCCTGAAGACCGCGCTTTCGTCGAATTCTCCACTCGTTGTTGATTGAGGAACCATCGTGATCAAGCTCAGATTTTGCCGCGCCATTCGCCATCTGCTCCTGGTGGGTTCGGCGCTGCTGTGCGCGTTCCCCCTTCTGGCGCAAGAAATCAAGATTGGCTTGAAGACCGAGCCGACGGCGCTCGACCCCCAGTTCTTCCTCTTGACCTCCAACCTGCAAGTGGCGGCACACATATTCGAGGGTCTGACGCGGCTGGACGAAAAGATCCAGGTGCAACCCTCTCTCGCCCAATCCTGGCGGGCGATCAGTCAAACAGTGTGGGAATTCAAACTTCGGTCCCATGTGACATTTTCCGACGGCTCGCCCTTCACCGCCCAAGACGTGGTCTTCTCGATCAACCGCGTGGCCAAGGTACCGAACAGTCCGTCTTCATTGACTATCCATACACGCAACATAGATCGCGTGGAGATCGTGGATCCCTTGACCGTTCACGTACAC
>DASXKG010000251.1:0-1927 GCA_036496965.1 Variovorax sp. | reverse complement strand
GGACTCCTTGTCGGCCGCTTCCTTCTGGGCCTTCTGGCCGCCCTTGGCGGCGACGACCGAGCCGACCCGCGGCGCGCGCGTTTCGTCGGTGGCGGCATATCCGGGCTCGTACTGGCGGCCTGCATTGGCCGGCGGCAGCGCGCCGGCGGCGACGACGTTGCGGTCGGCGCCCGGTCGCAGCTTCGAGCTGTTGAGGTCGGTGCCGCCGCCGAACCAGCCGCAGCCCGACAGAAGGACAAGGGCGGACACGCCGAGCAGGCTCCGCGCCAGGCGGAAGCAGCCGATCATGTCCCGTTGTCGCCGCATCGTCGTTACCCGTTGTCCTAGGTTTGAGAGGAGGTTTGACCCATCTGTTATCGCAGCCTACCTATGAAAGGGAAATCGGCAGCCTGGGACGACGGGCACAAGGTATGGTACCGGGCCGCGGAAAATATCGCAAGAAACGCCTAAAAGGCAATGATTCGGAAGGGGAAACGCATGTCGGAGACGCCGGCCCCAGCGGCCATCCCGGGACTGTCGCCAGCAGAGTCCGAACGGATGCAGACCGCCCTCAAGGACATCGCCGAGCGTAGCCAGAAGCTGCTGCAGGAATTCGCCGAACGCTACAAGGCCGATGGCCAACAGCCCGCCGACCCGCTGCACCTCACCCAGACCTTCATGGACCTCACGGCCAGGATGATGGCCGATCCCAACCGGCTGCTGCAGGCGCAAATGGAGCTGTGGCAGCAGTACATCAAGCTGTGGCAGGTCACGGCCCAGCGCATGATGGGCCAGCCGGTCGAGCCGCTGGTCGAGCCGGCCAAGGGCGACAAGCGCTTCAATGACCCGGCGTGGAAGGACGAGGTCGTCTTCGACTATCTCAAGCAGTCCTACCTGCTCACCGCGCGCTGGCTGCAGCACACCGTCAACCAGGTCGAAGGCGTCGACGACAAGACCGCCAAGAAGGTCGACTTCTACACGCGCCAGTTCATCGACGCGCTGTCGCCGTCCAATTTCGCGCTCACCAACCCGCAGGTCGTGAAAGCCACCGTCGAGTCCAAGGGCGAGAACCTGCTGAAGGGCCTGCAGAACCTCCTGACCGATCTCGAGCGCGGCAAGGGCCGGCTCGCCATCCGCCAGACCGACATGAAGGCCTTCAGGGTCGGCGAGAACGTCGCCACCTCGCCCGGCAAGGTCGTCTACCAGAACGAGCTCATCCAGCTGCTGCAGTACGCGCCGGCGACCGAAGAGGTCCATGCGACGCCGCTCCTGATCGTGCCGCCCTGGATCAACAAATTCTACATCCTCGACCTCAAGCCCGAGAACTCGTTCATCAAATGGGCGACCGAGCAGGGCTACACGGTGTTCGTGGTCTCGTGGGTCAATCCCGACGAGCACCTGACCAAGCTCACCTTCGACGACTACATGAAGCTGGGCCCGCTCGCCGCCCTCGACGCCATCGAGAAGGCGACCGGCGAGCGCCGCGTGTCGGCGATCGGCTATTGCATCGGCGGCACCTTGATGGCGACGACGCTGGCCTACATGGCGGCGCGCGGCGACGAGCGGATCGCGGCCTGCACCTTCTTCACCGCGCAGGTCGACTTCAGCGAGCCGGGCGAGCTCGGCGTGTTCATCGACGAGGACCAGCTCGCCAGCGTCGAGGAGGCGATGAGCAAGAAGGGCTATCTCGAAGGCAGCGAGATGGCCACCACCTTCAACATGCTGCGCGCCAACGACCTCATCTGGTCGTTCGTGGTCAACAACTACCTGATGGGCAAGGATCCCTTCCCGTTCGACCTGCTGTTCTGGAATGCCGACGCCACGCGCATGCCGGCGGCGATGCACATGTACTACCTGCGTAACATGTACCAGAAGAACCTGCTGGTGCAGCCGGGCGGCCTGGTCGTCGACAATGTGCCGATCGACCTCCGCAAAGTCTCGATCCCTG
>DASXKG010000250.1:0-1888 GCA_036496965.1 Variovorax sp. | reverse complement strand
GAGACCTTGTCGAGCCGTGCGACGAGGTCGGTGGTCTCCAGGATGTCCTGCTTCTCGGGCGGCGGGATATCCATGTAGGCGGCCGCCAGGTCGGCCAGCGCCGCCGGCGACTGCGTGCCCTCGATCGCCATGCGCAGCTCGGCCGGGGCCTGCGGCAACAGCTGCAGCACCTCTAGCGCCTGCTCGCGCAGCAGCATGAAGCGCGCCTCGATGTCCGACCCGCCGCCGGTGGGCTCGGGAAGGTGCAGGCCGCGGGCGGCCAGGTAGGGCAGGCCGGGCACGAACTCGGTGATGCGGAAGCGCTGCACGCCCTGGCAGATCACGTGGTGCGCGCCGTCGGGCGCGGTCACGTAGCGCAGGATGTTGGCGACCGTGCCGACCTCGTAGAGGTCGTCGGGTCCGGGCGCATCGACGCTCGGGTCCTTCTGCAGCACGACGAGGATCTGGCGCTGCTCGCGCACCGCGGCCTGCGCCGCCTCGACCGAAAGCGGCCGGCCGATGGTGATCGGGAAGACGATCTCGGGGAACAGCACGACGCTGCGCACCGGCACGACGATCATCGCATCGGTCGGCGCGCCGGGGGCGCGGGCCTCGACGCGCGGCGCTTCCGGCCGCGCGGCTTCGGTGTTGGAGGTGTCCACTTTGGGAGCCTCGGCGCTTTGGGTTCCAGGATTGGGCGTTTCAGGATTGGGGGCTTCGGACTTCGGTCCGGCGTCTTGAGCGGTCATGGCTTCAACTTCGACAGACTGATCACCAGGCATCCGTGCGCCTCGGCGCGGCGGACGCCGTCATAGTGGCCGGGGGGCAGCGGCACGCGCCGCTCGAACCGGCCTTGCGGCAGCTCCAGGCGATGGATCACCGCGGAGCGGAGCTCGGTGGGCCAGGTTCGCCGGCCGGCGATCACCAGGGCGCCGCCCTCGATGGCGGCCTCCACCGTGGCGACGTCGACGCCGGGGAGGGCGGCGAACACCAGCACCTCGCGGTCGGTCTCCAGCACGTCGACCGGCGGCTCCCAGGCGATCTGGCGGTGTGCGCCGACCGGGGTGAACATCTGCTGGTGCATGCGCTCGGCCCGGGCGAGCATCGAGAGGGCCTCTGACCACATCCAGTCGTGCGGATCGTTCGTCATGCGGTCCCTCTCCCGACTGAGGACGTCACTTGCGGCGCCCATCCTGAACGCCGCTGTTCGAATATGGTGACAGGCTAGGCGCTCGCCAGCTTGCTCGGCCGAGGGCTTGCCTGTCGTGAGACGGTCATCTAATTAGACGAATATCGAACTACAAGACCTCACCTGAGCTGTCCCGTGCCCGAAGCCGATCTTGCCACCCTGCTCGCCTTCTTCAAGGCGATGGCCAACGAGAGCCGGCTGCGCATCGTCGGCCTGCTGGCCGAGCGCGAGCGCAGCGTGCAGGAGCTGGCCGTCCTCCTGGAGCTGAAGGAGCCCACCGTCTCGCATCACCTGGCGGCGCTGAAGGCGCTGGGCCTGGTCAGCGCGCGTGCCGAGGGCGTGGTGCGCTGGCATGCGCTGCGGCTGGAGACGCTGACGACGCTCAACCGCAGCCTGCTCGACCCGCAGGGCGGCGTGGCGCACGCCCAGGCGGTCGCGCCGGCCGAGGACGCGTGGGAGACCAAGGTGCTGGCGAGCTATGTCGATGTCGAGGGAAGGCTCGCCGTCATTCCCGCCAGCCGGCGCAAGCGGCTGATCGTGCTGAAGTGGCTGGCGCGCCAGTTCCAGAGCGGCCGCCGCTACCGCGAGGCCGAGGTCAACGAGACCCTGCAGCGCCGCCACTGGGACTGCGCCACCCTGCGCCGCGAACTGATCGGCTACGGCATGATGGGCCGCGAGAGCGGCGTCTACTGGCTGCAGCCGGAATCGGAATGGCGCGGC
>DASXKG010000249.1:0-3883 GCA_036496965.1 Variovorax sp. | reverse complement strand
ATTGCCGAGCGCCTTGATGTGGTCCCATTTCGGCAGCCCCATCGGTTCGCGCGCTTCGGCGATCGTGATGCCGACGCCGAATTGCTCGAACAAGTTCACGAAGGCACCCATGGGCGCGCACGAGCCGAAGTCGATGATCGTGCCGGCCCAGTCGAAGACCACGGCCTGAAGGGTGCTTGAACGTTCGGTCATGTGGGCCTCACCAGGCATTGAAGACATCGTGCGCGATGCCGAAGGCGGTGCTCGGCCCGGTGCCGCTCACGGCGCGCCGCCGTGATCCGCGCGGCCGCCGCCGCGGGGTGGCTCAGACGATGCGGCTCTGGTGGCCGACCCAGAAGGCATCGCGCAGCTTGCGCTTGTAGAGCTTGCCGGTCGGCAGGCGCGGCAACTGCTCGGTGAAGTCGATCGTCCTCGGGCATTTCAGGTGCGCCAGGTGCTCGCGGCAGAAGGCGAGAAGCTCGGCCGCCAGTTCCGGCGTGTGATCCACGCCGGGCATGGGCTGCACCACCGCCTTGACCTCTTCGCCCAGGTCCTTGTCCGGCACGCCGAACACGGCCGCGTCCGCCACCTTGGAATGCGTGATGAGCAGGTTCTCGCATTCCTGCGGATAGATGTTGACGCCGCCGGAGATGATCATGAAGGTCGAGCGGTCGGTGAGGTACAGGAAGCCGTCGTCGTCCAGGTAGCCCATGTCGCCCACCGTGGTCATCGTGCCGTCGGGCGAACGGGTCAGCGCGGTGCGCTCGGGGTCGTTGAAATAGACGAAGGGCGAGGCGGTCTTGAACCAGATTTCGCCCGGCTGGCCCCGGGGCGCCGGCTGCATCTGCTCGTCGAAGATGTGGATGTCGCCGAGCAGCACCTTGCCCACGCTGCCCCGGTGCGCCAGCCACTCGGGCGTGTTGCAGGCGGTGAAGCCCAGGCCTTCGGTGGCGCCGTAGTACTCGTGAATGATCGGCCCCCACCAGGCGATCATTTCCTCCTTGACCTGCGCCGGGCAGGGCGCGGCGGCATGGACGGCGATCTTCAGCGTCGACAGGTCGGCGCCGGCGCGCGCCCCGGGCGGCAGCTTGAGCATGCGCGAGAACATCGTCGGCACCAGCTGCGTGTGGGTGATGCGGTACTTCGGGACCAGCGCCAGGTAATGCTCCGGATCGAAGTGCTCCATGATGACCACCGTGCCGCCGTGGCGGATCGCCAGCGACACGTTGGCCAGCGGCGCCGAGTGGTAGAGCGGCGCCGGCGAGAGATAGCGCATCCCCTCCTCGCAGCGCCACAGCTGGCTCAGGAAGGCGAAGAGCGGCAGCGGCTGCTCGGGCGGGTTGTCGGGCAGCGGCCGCAGCACGCCCTTGGGACGGCCGGTGGTGCCCGACGAATACAGCATCGCGGCGCCCAGGCTTTGGTCGGCGATCGGCGTCCCGGGCAGGCCGGCGACGGCTTCGTCGAGATCGACCAGGCGCGCCGCGCCGACCCGGCCGGCCACCGCCGGCCCGCCGCCCGCCACCAGGCACAGCCGGACCTGCGGGCAATCGGCCAGCGCCTGGCGCGCCACTTCCAGCTTCTCGGCCGAGGTGACCAGCACCTTCGATTCGCTGTTGTTCACGATGTAGGCCATCTCCTGCGCAGTGAGGAAGGCGTTGATGCAGGTGTAGTAGAGCCCGGCGCGTTCGCCCGCCACGCAGGCCTCGAGGTAGTAGCGGTTGTTCTCCATGAACACCGCGTAGTGGTCCAGCCGCTGCAGGCCCTGCGCGCGCAGCAGGTGCGCCAGCCGGTTGCTGCGCGTCTCCAGCTGCGCATAGGTCAGCGACTCGCCGCTCGTCGCCATGATGAAGGCGGGGCGGTCGGCATGCAGCTGCGCGTACTTTCCTGGATACATGGCGGGTCTCCGGTGATTCTTGATGGTCGCAGGATTGTCCCGGTCGCCCGCTCGAGCGGGATCGGTGATTGCCCGCTCAGGGTGCGCCGGCGGTGCGAGACGGCGCTTCATCCGGCGGCACGCGAGAATCCCCGCATGCGCCGCCTCCGCACCCGCTTGGCCTCCCGGGCCTTCTTCTTTCTCCTCGGCTGCGCCGGCGTCGGGCTCGCCGGCTGCAGCAGCGTCCAGCGCAGCGCGGCCGACGCACGCATCGAATCGCTGATCGGCCGCATGACGGTGGAAGAAAAGGTCGGCCAGCTCAGCCTCTACGCGCCGGCCGGCGTCGACATCGTGGCCAATCCGCAAGCCGCGCAGCAGAGCGCGCAACAGCAGCTCGCCGACATCCGTGCGGGCAAGGTCACCGGGCTGTTCAACGACGAAGGGCTGGAAGGCAAGCGCCGTGCGCAGCAGGCGGCGGTGAACGAGTCGCGCCTGGGCATTCCGCTCATCTTCGGCGCCGACGTCATCCACGGCTTTCGCACCGTGTTCCCGGTGCCGCTGGCGGAGGCCGCCAGCTGGGAGCCGGCACTGGCCGAACGCACCACGCGCGCCGCGGCCGAGGAAGCCACGGCCGACGGCTTTCGCTGGACCTTCGCGCCGATGGTCGACATCGCGCGCGATGCACGCTGGGGCCGCGGCGTCGAGGGCGCAGGCGAGGACGTCTACCTTGGGCAGCAGTTCGCGGCGGCCCGGGTGCGCGGCTTCCAGGGCCCGGACCTCTCGCGCGCCGACGCGATGCTCGCCACGCCCAAGCACTTCGCGGGCTACGGCGCGGCCGAAGGCGGCCTCGACTACAACACCGTCGACCTGTCCGAGCGCACGCTGCGCGAGGTCTACCTGCCGCCGTTCCATGCGGCGATCGAAGCCGGCGCGCTGGCGATCATGGCCGCCTTCAACGAGATCGGCGGCATTCCCTCGAACGCCAACCACGCTTTGTTGACCGGCATCCTGCGCGACGAATGGGGTTTCCAGGGATTCGTGGTGTCCGACTACACGGCGGACCAGGAACTGGTCGCCCACGGCTTCGCCGCCGATGGCCGCGAAGCCGCCCGGCGGGCCTTTCTGGCCGGCACCGACGTCAGCATGCAAAGCGGCCTCTACATGCGCTACCTGCCGCAGTTGGTGGCCACGGGCGAAGTGCCGATGTCGCGCCTGGACGATGCGGTGCGCCGCGTGCTGCGGGTCAAGCAGCGCCTCGGCCTGTTCGACCATCCGCTGCGCGGGCTGGACGGCCCAGCGGGGGCGCCGGCGGCCGACCTGGCCGCGCACCAGGCGCTGGCCCGCGAGGCTGCGCTGCGCTCGATCGTGCTGCTGAAGAACGACGGCGACCTGCTGCCGCTGCACAAGGCCGGCCAGCGCATCGCGCTGATCGGCCCCTTCGCGGGCAGCTCCGATCTGTTCGGGCCATGGATGATCTTCCCAGGGCAGGCTGCGCCGGTAGGCATCGAGGATGCCTTGCGCGCCGCCATGGCCGACCCCGCGCTGCTCACTGTCGTGCGCGGCGCCGACGTCGAGGCGCCACTGCCCGGCGGCATCGCCGCCGCGGTGGCGGCCGCCCAGGCGGCCGACGTGGTCGTGCTGTCGATCGGCGAGAACGAGGGGATGTCGGGCGAGGCCCGCTCGCGCAGCGACATCGAGGTGCCCCAGGCGCAGCAGGCGCTCGCCGACGCCGTGGTGGCCACCGGCAAGCCGGTCGTGGTGCTGCTTCGCAATGGCCGCGCGCTGGCGCTCAGGAATGGGGTGCGGGATGCACGGGCCCTGCTCGTGACCTGGTTCCTCGGTTCGCAGACCGGGCCCGCGGTGGCGGATATCCTGTTCGGCGACGCGAGCCCGTCCGGCCGCCTACCGGTGAGCTTTCCGCAAACCCCCGGCCAGGTGCCCTACTACTACGCCCACAAGCGCACTGGCCGCCCGGAGCTCGATGCCGACCCGAACCTTCCGTACAAGGCGCGCTACCTGGACGCGACCAAC
>DASXKG010000248.1:0-3930 GCA_036496965.1 Variovorax sp. | reverse complement strand
GGCCTCGTCGTAGCGATGCGCCGGCATGGTCAAGGTGACCGCGGCCGCCAACCGGCCGTCGGCGTGGAACACGGGCGCCGAGATGCCGGCCAGTTCGGCGGTGCGGTCGCCGACCAGGGCGCAGTAGCCCTGGGCCCGGATCGCCGCATAGAACTGGCGCTCCTTGGCGCCGCGCGGCAGCTCGCCCTCGGGACCGAAGGCAATCAGGATGCGGGCGCCGGCGCCGCGATCGGGAGGCAGCAGGTCGCCGGCGCGCACATGGTCGCGCACCACGTGCGGCGAGTCGATCCGGTAGGCGCACAGCCGCGCCCAGCCATCGCCCTGGGCCTGGCGCACATGGTAGGCCGCGCTTTCGCCGGTGGCCGCCACCAGCTCGCGCAGCACCGGCGGCACGATGTCCTCGAGCGAGAACGAGGCGGCGTACAAGGCATGCAGGCGCGCGATCTCGGCACCGAGCGCATAGCGGCCGTCTTCCAGGCGCCGGATGAACCGGGCATGCTCCAGCGAGGCCAGCAGGCGCAGCACGGTGCTCTTGTAGAGCTGCGTGCGTTCGGCGAACTGGGCCAGGGTGAGCGCGGCATCGCCGGGCGCGAAGGCGGCCAGCAGGCTGAGCGCGCGGTCGACCGCGGCCGCGCCGCCGGGCGCTGCGTTGAGATCGGACACCGATTCGGTTTGGGCTTTGCGGGGCATGGCGGTGGCTTGACAGGCGGCAGGATTGTCGGTCTAATTCTGTAAAACAGAATGTAGTTCTATCTAATAGAACTGTCAAGCAAACCCTCAGCCCAAGGAGACGAGAGCGATGCCTTCCGCCGATGTGCTCATCAGCGAGGTCGGCCCGCGCGATGGCCTGCAATCCGTCAAGGCCACCATGCCGACGGCGGCCAAGCTGCGCTGGATCGATGCCCTCCATGCCGCCGGCCTGCGCGAGATCGAGGTGGCCTCGTTCGTGCCGGCCCGCCTGCTGCCGCAGATGGCCGACGCCGCCGAGGTGGTGCGCCATGCGCGCAGCCTGCCCGGCCTGACCGTGATGGCGCTGGTGCCCAATCGCCAGGGCGCCGAGGCCGCCCTGGCCGCCGGGGTGCACAAGCTGACCATGCCGGTGTCGGCCAGCGCGGCCCATTCGCTGGCCAATGTGCGCAAGACGCGCGAACAGATGGTCGAGGAGGTGCGGGCCATCTCCGAGCTGAGGCTGGCGTTGGCGCCGCAGGTGAAGCTCGAAGCCGGCATCTCCACGGCCTTCGGCTGCACCCTGCAGGGCGCCGTGCCCGAGGACGAGGTGATCCGCCTGGCGGTGCAGTGCGTGGCCGCAGGCGCCGACGAATCGGGCCTGTCCGACACCGTCGGCTACGCCAATCCGGCCCAGGTGCGGCGCCTCTTCCGGCGGCTGCGCGCCGAACTCGGCGAGCGGGCCGGCGCGGCCCACATGCACAACACGCGCGGCCTCGGCCTGGCCAACTGCCTGGCCGCCTACGAGGAAGGCGTGCGCACCTTCGACGCTTCGCTCGGAGGCCTCGGCGGCTGTCCCTATGCGCCCGGCGCCTCGGGCAACGTCGTCACCGAAGACCTGGTCTTCATGTTCGAGGCCATGGGCGTGGGCACCGGCGTCGACATCGAGCGCCTCATCGCGGCCCGCGCGCCGCTGCTCGCCGGCCTGCCCGGTGAACCGGTCTACGGCATGACGCCCGAAGCCGGCCTGCCCAAGGGCTTCATCCAAGGAAACGTCCATGCCTGACAGCCACACCGCCCCCTTGCCCTACGAGGGCGTGCGCGTCGTCGAATTCACCCACATGGTGATGGGCCCGACCTGCGGCATGCTCCTGGGCGACCTCGGCGCCGAAGTCATCAAGGTCGAGCCGATCGACGGCGACAGCACGCGCCGCCTGCTCGGCTCGGGCGCCGGCTTCTTTCCCACCTTCAACCGCAACAAGAAGAGCATCGCGCTCGACCTCAAGCAGCCCGAGGGGGTGCAGGCGGCGCTGCGCCTGATCGCGGGCGCCGACATCGTCAGCGAGAACTTCAAGCCCGGCACGATGAAGAAGCTGGGCCTGGACTACGCCAGCCTGCGCGAGCGCCATCCGCGCCTGATCTACGTCAGCCACAAGGGCTTCCTGCCGGGCCCCTACGACCACCGCACCGCGCTCGACGAAGTGGTGCAGATGATGGGCGGCCTGGCCTACATGACCGGGCGCGCCGGCGATCCGTTGCGCGCCGGCACCAGCGTCAACGACATCATGGGCGGCATGTTCGGCGCCATCGGCGCCATGGCGGCGCTGCGCCAGCGCGAGCGCACCGGCGAGGGCTGCGAGGTGCAGTCGGCGCTGTTCGAGAACAACATCTTCCTGGTCGCCCAGCACATGATGCAGTTCGCCGCCACCGGCCGCGCCGCCGACCCGATGCCCAGCCGCATCTCGGCCTGGGGCATCTACGACGTCTTCACGGTGAAGGACGGCGAGCAGATCTTCCTGGCGGTGGTGAGCGACAAGCAGTGGGGCATCTTCTGCAAAGCCTTCGGCCTGGCCGACATGCTGGCCGACCCGCGCCTGAAGTCCAACAACGACCGCGTGCGCGCGCGCGAATGGATGATGCCGATCCTGCGCTCGCAGCTGGCCGGCTTCAGCGCCGCCGAACTCAGCCGCGTGTTCGAGGACAACGAGCTGCCCTTCGCCCCGATCACCCAGCCCGAGCATCTCTTCGACGACCCGCACCTGAATGCCACCGGCGGCCTCGCGCCGGTGCGCATGAACGACGGCAGCCAGTCGAAGGTGCCGCTGATGCCTTTCACCCTCGGTGGTGAACGGCCGGGCATTCGCCTGCAGCCGCCGCTGCTCGGCGAGCACACCAGCGAACTGCTGCGCGAAGCCGGCTACAGCGACGCGCAGATCGCCCAACTCAAGACCCACCACATCATTGCCGGAGACTAAGTCCATGCCTTTCATCGCCCGCCGCGCGCTGCTCGCCTGCGCCGCCGCTTCATCCCTCATCGCCCTTCCCGCCCTGGCCGACAGCGCCTGGCCGAACAAGCCGATCCGCTTCGTCGTGCCCTACACGCCCGGCGGCGCGACCGACGGCGTGACCCGCCTGATCGCGCGCAAGCTGACGGAGGACACGCAGTCGAACTTCGTCGTCGACAACCGGGCCGGCGGCAACGGCAACATCGGCCTCGACGTGGTGGCCAAGGCCAGGCCGGACGGCTACACCATCGGCATGGGCCAGACCGCCAACCTGGCGATCAACCCGACCCTGTTCTCGAACCTGCCCTACGACGCGCTGAAGGACCTGGCGCCGGTGGCCGTGGTCGCCTCCGAACCGGTGGTGCTGGTGGTGCGCGCCGACGCGCCCTACAAGACGCTGGTCGACCTGGTCGCGGCCGCCAAGGCCAAGCCGGGCGAAGTGAAGCAGGCGCTGGCCGGCACCGGCACGCTGGGCCACATGGCCGGCGAGGTGCTGGCCAGGCGCGCCGGCTTCAAGGTGCTGAACGTGCCCTACAAGGGTGCCGCGCCGGCCCTGACCGACCTGCTCGGCGGCCAGACCGACTACATGTTCGCCACCCCGCAGGGGGCGCTGGCGATGGTCAAGGCCGGCAACCTGCGCGCACTGGCCGTCACCTCCGCCAAGCGGCTGCCGGTGCTGCCCGAGGTGCCGACCGTGGGTGAGACCTACAAGGGCTTCGAGGCGGTCGACTGGAAGGCCATCGTGGCGCCCGCCGGCACCCCGCCGGAGGTGGTCAGGAAGCTCAACGCCGCGGTCGACAAGGCGCTCGCCAAGCCCGAGACCATCGCCGCGCTGCTGGCCGAAGGCAGCGCGCCGGTCGGCGGCAGCGTCGAGCGGGCGGCCCAGTACATCAAGGCCGAGAACGCCAAGTGGGGCGCGGTCGTGCGCGAGGCCAACATCCGGCCGGACTGAGCCCCGCGCCCGGCTGGCCGGGCCGGC
>DASXKG010000247.1:0-7772 GCA_036496965.1 Variovorax sp. | reverse complement strand
GCCCGTGGCCACCTTGGCGCCGGTGGCGCGGGCGTTCTCGAGCACGCTGGCCATGGCCGTCAGGCGACGCGAGTTGGCCAGCGGGCCGAGCGTCGTGCCTTCGGCGAGGCCGTCGCCGAGCTTGAGGCCTTCCGCATGCTTGACCATCGCCTGGGCGAAGGCCTCGCGAATGCTGTTGTGGACCAGGAAGCGCGTCGGCGCAATGCAGACTTGCCCGGCATTGCGGAACTTGGCGCCGCCGGAGGCCTTCACCGCCAGCGCGACGTCGGCATCCTCGGCGACGATCACCGGCGCATGGCCGCCGAGCTCCATGGTGGCGCGCTTCATGTGCGCGCCGGCCAACGCGGCGAGCTGCTTGCCCACCGGCGTCGAGCCCGTGAATGTCACCTTGCGGATGATCGGGTGCGGGATCAGGTAATTGGAAATCTCGGCCGGATTGCCGAACACCAGGCCGACGGTGCCCTTGGGCACGCCGGCGTCGACGAAGGCCTGCAGCAATGCGGCCGGCGAGGCCGGGGTTTCTTCCGGGGCCTTCACCAGGAAGGAGCAGCCGCTCGCCAGCGCGGCGCCGAGCTTGCGCACGATCTGGTTGATCGGAAAATTCCACGGCGTGAAGGCGGCCACCGGACCCACCGGTTGCTTGATCACCAGCTGCTGGGCCGCCAGGTTGCGCGAAGGAACGATGCGGCCATACACCCGGCGGCCTTCGTCGGCGAACCATTCGATGATGTCGGCGCCGGCGAGCACTTCGCCGCGCGCTTCGGCAAAGGGCTTGCCCTGCTCCTGCGTGAGGATGCGGCCGATGTCCGCGGCGCGCTCTCGCAGCAGGGCCGCCGCCTTGCGCATCGTCGCGGCCCGCTCGTTGGCCGGAATGCGGCGCCAGGCCTCGAAGCCGCGCTGGGCTGCGTCCAGCGCACGGTCCAGGTCGGGGATGGCCGCGAAAGCCACCTTGCCGATCGGCTTGCCGGTGGCCGGGTTGAACACGTCCAGGGTCTTGCCGCTCTGGGCATCGCACCATTCGTTGTCGATCAGCAGGCGGGTGTCGGGGTAGCTCGCGGTGTTGCTGGCGGTCATGAAGGTCCTCATGTGGTGTTGGGGGATGCCGAGTCGCTGGTGGACCTGGCTCTTGGCCGATCCTACCCAAGTCGGCGCCTTCCCTGCTGGCGTCAGGGTGAGAGCCCGGCAAGGGTCGTCCGCGTTTCATCATTGTTGCGGCAGAATAAGCACGCGCTCGATGGGTTATGCCATCCGCGGCGCACGAGCAGCGGGTTCTGGAACTCCCGAGGAGGAAGGCCGGAATCCGTTCCATCTTTCTTCCGGAGTCCAACGATGACAAATAAGCTTCTCTCCCGCCTCTCCGCCCTTTTGATGGTCCTCGTGCTTGCCGCATGCGCAGCGCCGCCTGCCGCCCCGCCGGATATTCGCATGGGCAGGATCGAACAGATCGCGCCGGCCCGGATCGAATCCTCGCAGCACGCCGGGGTCGGTGCGGTGCTCGGTGGCCTGGCCGGCGTCGGGCTCGGCAGCCTGATCGGCGGCGGCACCGGGCGCGACGTGGCGATGGTCGTGGGCGCCGTCGGCGGCGCCGTGGCCGGCAACCAGGTCGCGCAGCGCTACGCAACCCCGATCGAAGGTCAGCAGATCTTCGTTCGCACCCACAGCGGCGTGCTGGTCGAAGTGACCCAGCCCGTGACGCCCGGACTGCACGTCGGGCAAGAGGTGTTCATCCAGGGCAACGGCGAGTCGGCGCGCGTAGTTCCGCAATAGGCTCGCCCCAGAAATAGGCTCGCCCCAGGCTACGGCTTTCCGTTTTGTGAGAGCAGGACGGCGATGGGGCGGGTGCCTTCGAACTGCGCGAAGATGATCGTCATCATCGCGCTGATGGGCACTGCCAGGAAGGCACCGGCCACGCCCCACAGGGCCACCCAGACCGCCAGGCTCACCAGGATCGCGAAGGGGCTCAGGTTGAGCGAATTCCCCATGATGTAGGGGTCCAGGAAGTTGCCGATCAGGAACTGCACGATCGACAGCGACAGCATCAGTTCCACTGCTTCCGTGGCATTGCCGTACTGGGCGATCGCCATGATCCCCGGCAGCACGATGCCGAGGAACGAGCCGATGTACGGCACATAGTTCAGCAAGGCGATGATCACCGCCCAGAAGGCGGCGAATTCGAGCCCGGCGACGCGCATGATCACGTAGCTCAGCACGCCGAGCAGCACGCCGAGGAAGGTTTTCAGCGCCAGGTAGGCGCCCACCCGCGCATTGATGTCCGCGATCACCTGCCTGATATGTTGGGCCTGTTGCGGGCTGCGCGCGATGTTGGTGATCTTGGTGTCGAGGCGGCCGCGTTCGACGAGCAGGAAGCAGGCATAGAGCGCCACGATCGCCAGGCTGGCGAAGATCGACGACACCGACGCCACCGCCGAACCGATTACCCGTTGCAGGTTCATCTGTGCGAACAGGTCGCGCCGCAAGGTGGTCCAGGTCGGCTCGGCCTCGACCCGCATCAGCGCGGCGATCTTCTGCACTGCGACCAGCAGCGAGTCCTGGTAGCGCGGCGCCTGGGCGATCACGCTGTCCCGGTTGGCCAGCACGGTGTAGACGACCAGCCCCAGGCCGGCCGCGATGACCAGCACCGACAGCAGCGAGACGACGAATGGCGGCAGCGCCGGGCCCAGCACCGGCACCTTGGCGATCAGGCGCGCCACGCCGAGGATCACGTAGACCACGAAGACGCTGAACATGATCGGAACGAACACATCGCGCCCGATGTAGAAGATCCAGCCGATCATGATGGCGACGGCGGTGCCGTAGACCAGCGTCTGGAATCTTTCGTTCATCTGGACCTGCAGCTCGGGGCCTAATGCGGCTTGGCGTCGGCCACGCCGACCGGCCGCGGTGTCATCGAATCCGCGACATCGACCCAGCCGCCGCCCATCGCCTGGTAGACGCTGACGGCCTGCGAATAGCGGTTGGCCTGCAGGTTCACCAGGTTGAGTTCGGCCGCGAAGAGTTCGTTGTCGGCGATGAGCACCTCGAGATAGCCGATCAGCCCGCTCTCGAATTTCAGGTGCGACAGGCGCGAGAACTCGCGCAGGGCCTTGACCCGGCCGCGCTGGAATTCGACGCCCTCGATGCTCTTTTGCGTGCCGATCAGCGCGTTGTTGGTGTCGCGGAACGCGGCCAGCACCGTTTGCCGGTAGACCAGCTCCGCCTGGTCCTTCTGCGCCTCGGCGCCGCGCACCTGTCCTTCGATGGCGCCGAAGGTGAAGATCGGGCCGACCAGCCCCGCCGCCACCGACCAGGTGGTCGCGGGACCGGTGAGGAAATGGCCGAAGGAATCGCTGGTCGACCCGAGCGCGCCGGTCAGCGACAGGCTCGGATAGTAGAGCGAGCGCGCCACGCCGATGCTGGCATTCGCCGCCACGAGGTTCTGTTCGGCGGCCAGGATGTCCGGCCGGCGCTCGAGCAGGTCCGAGGGCAGGCCCGCCGGAATCAGCGGCGCCACCAGTTCGTCGATGGTGCGGCCGCGTGGGATCGGTCCCGGGTCGCGGCCGAGCAGGGTCGAGATCTGGTTCTCGACCGTCGCGATCTGCTGCTCGAAGGCCGGGATCGCGGTCAGGGCCTGCTGGTATTGCGAGCGCACCTGCATCACCTCGGTCTGCGACACCAGTCCGGCCTTGAAGCGCAGGTCGAAGATGCGCGCGGTCTCGCCGAAATTGGCGGCCGTCGACTTGGCGATCTCGAGCTGCCGATCGAGTGCGCGCAGGGCGATGTAGCTGGTCGCGACGCCGGTCACCAGCGTCAGCACCACGCCGCGCTGGCCCTGCTGGCTGGCATAGACCTGTGCCTGTGCCGCCTCGCTCATGCGCCGCACGCGGCCGAACAGGTCGATCTGCCAGTCGGCGCCCAGGCTGCCCTGATAGACGGTGAAATAGTTGTTGGCCGGGGCCGGGATGGGGGGCACGCCTTCGCGCGAGGCGCGCGTGCGGGCGACGCCGCCGCCGTAGCCCAGTTGCGGATAGGCCTGCGACTGGGTCGCCGTCAGGTTGCCCAGGAACTGGTCGATGCGCGCCGCGGCAACGCGCACGTCGAGGTTGTCGCGCAGGGCCGTCTCGATCAGGTCGTTCAGGGCGGGATCGCCGAACTGTTCCCACCACTTCGTGTTGGCCACCTCGGCCGCCATCGGGTAGTCGATCCGCCAGCCGGTCGGCGCCTGCACCGCGGGGCGCACGAAATTCGGCCCGACGGTGCATCCGCTGGTGACGCTGAGCGAAACAGCGATGGCAACCAGCGCTGCGAGTCTCGTCGTCTTCATGTGCTTCTCCTTGTCTTCAATCGATGGCCATCAGTGCGCAGCCGAACAGCAGCGACACCAGCAGCAACGCCAGGCTGGCCACGGTCCAGCGGCGGGTCCAGCCGTCCAGCCGCTCGAAGGCCCCGGCGACGGCGCCGACCGCGCCACGGAACCTGGCCAGCGCCAGCCCCAGGTCGCCGGCCGGGATGCGCGGCAGATGACGGCCCCAGCGGTCCAGCAGCAGCGCCAGCAAGGCGCCCACGAGCACCGGCCAGAGCGCGGCCCAGAGCGCGGCCGGCGCCAGGGCCTTGGGCAGTGTGTCGATCGGAATCGCCAGGTACAGCCCCCAGGGCAAGGCCAGCGAGGCCAGTGCCATTGCCAGCCACGCGGCAGCCATGGCGGCCGGCGCCCGCGCGTCGGCATCCGTGCTGGTCATCGTACTCAGCCGGCGCAGGAAATGGATCATCAGCAGCGTGCTGGCGATCGAAGACACCAGCGCCACCGAGCCCGCCACGCCATCGCCCAGCAGGTCCTTGGCGGCGTACTTGGCGAGCGCGCCGCCGGTCAGCGGCAAGCCGCCCAGCCCGAGCGCGATGACCACCGCGGGCACCAGCATCGGCCACAGATGCCGGCGGCCGGTGAGCATCACCGTGCCGACAGCCAGGAACAGCGCACCCTTCACCAGCAGATGGTGCGCCGCATAGAAGGCCGCGGCCAGCGCGGTGCCCGCATCGCCGGCCGCCAGGCCCATGCCGATCACCGCCACCAGGAAGCCCATCTGGCTCACGCTCGAATAGGCGAGGATGACCTTCGGCTGGGACTGGGTGAGGCCGATCGCCACGCCGTAGAGCGCGCCGAACAGGCCGACCGCGGCCAGGGGCAGTCCGAAGCCCGGCAGCACGGCCCCGAAGGGCAGAAAGCGGATCATCGCCAGGATGCTGGCCTTGACCACGGCACCGCTCATCACGGCCGCAGCCGGAATCGGCGCATTGCCATAGGCCAGCGGCATCCAGAAATGCAGCGGCACCAGGCCGGCCTTCATGCCCAGGCCGACCAGCAGCAGCAGCAGGGTCGGATCGCGCCAGGGCGAGTCGGGCAAGGCGGCCGCGGCATCGCGGATGAGCAGGCTGCCGTCCGGCGTGGCCTGGGCCAGCAGGATGAGCCCGGCCAGCAGGAAGGCCTCGGCCAGCAGCGCCAGCCCGAGGTAGAGCGCGCTGGCGCGAAGAGCCTGCGGCCCCTCGCCCTGCAACACCAGCCCGCTGGCGCCGACGCTCAGCACGGCGAGCATGAAGTAGAAGCCGATCAGGTCGGCGGCCAGGAAGACGCCGACGCAGCCGGTCAGCGTCATGAGCCAGCAGACCACGAAGCCGTCGCTGTCGGGGCGGTCGCGCAAATGGCGCGCGGCGAAGAGGCCGGCCAGGATCCACAGCACTGCGGCGCAGCCGAGCAGCGTCGCGCCGGCCCCGTCGAGCGAAAAGCGCAGGGCGAAGCTGCCGTTGCCGACGCTCAGCAGCGCCCCGCGGTCCGCAAACAATGCAGCCGCCAGCGCGGGCAGCGGGGCCAGCACGAACACGCTCGGCATGCGCTGGCGCAATTCGCTCCAGGCGCAGGCCAGCAGGAGCACCAGCGGCAGTCCGATGGCGGCGGCGAAGAGGGATGCGGTCGGACTCATAAGGCAACCGTGCTTCGCACTGCGGTGCGAGCCCCCTTCGGAGCGGCCGGGCGGGAAGTCACAGGCGTACCTCCGTGCTTCGCACTGCGGTGCGAGCCCCCTTCGGAGCGGCCGGGCGGGGGCTCATTGCGACCTCGCCAGCGGCACCGGCAGGCGCCCGATCTGCGTCACGTCGACGGGCAGCAGCGCCGCCAGGCCGAGCAGGAAGGAGCACAGGGCCAGGCCCAGCACCGCCAGCTGCTGGTAGCGCGGCACCTGCCGCTTCGGCGACCAGCCGGGGGCGGCCGGGGCCAGCGAGCGCACCACGACCATGAACACGTAGGCGCTGGTGAGCAGGCCACCCGCGAGCATCACCAGCACCCACCACCATTGGCCGGTCGTGACGGCGGCCGACAGCAGCAGCCACTTGGCCAGGAAACCGCCTGAAGGCGGCAGGCCGATCAGCGAGGCGCCGGCCAGCGCGAAGGCCGTCAGCGTCATCGGCAAGGCCCGCCCGGCACCGCGCAGCTCGGCCAGCCGATCATGGCCGAGCGTGCTGTAGATGAGGCCGGCCGCCATGAACATCGCCGCCTTCGCCGTCGCGTGCGAGATGGCCTGCAGCAGGCCGCCGGTGACTGCCGAGGCGCTGTCGAGCTGGGCGGCATCCAGCGTCGCCACCAGCGGGAACATCAGGAACAGGTAGCCGATCTGGGCCACGGTCGAATAGGCGATGAGCAGCTTCAGCCGCGCCTGGCGCAGCGCGACGACGTTGCCGACGATGATCGCCGAGGCGCCGAGCGCACCGAGCAGCTGCGCCGCGGACAGGCTGACGATGCCCGGGAACACGTCGACCCAGAGCCGCACCACCAGGAACCAGGCCCCCTTGATCACCAGCGCGGACAGCAGCGCGCTGGCGGCCGCGGGTGCGCCGGCGTGCGCGGGCGGCAGCCAAAGGTGCAGCGGAAAGAGCGCTGTCTTCGCCAGCAGGCCGGCCGTCATCAGCGCCGCCGCGACCCAGGCGACCGGGCCCGGCTCGATCCGCGCGGCCAGCAGCGCGATGTCCAGCGTGCCGTACGCGCCGTAGAGCAGGAAGGTACCCAGGAGGTAGAACATCGAGCCCAGCAATGCGAACAGAAGGTAGCGCAGCGCCGCCTGCAGCGTGTCCGCGCGGCCCTCGAGCGCCACCAGCGGCACGCCGGCAAAGGTCAGCAGTTCGAGCGCAACGTACAAGGTGAAGACGTCTCCGCTCACGAACACCAGGTTGAGCGAGCCCCAGACGGCCAGCAGCAGCAGCCAGAAGGCGAGCGGGCCACGCGCCTCGCGCTGCCCCGCGGGTGTGCCGAAGTCGCCGTTGGCATAGACGGCGATCGCACCGACCACCACAGCAACCACCACCATCATGCACACCGACAGGCCGTCCGCACGCAGCGCCACGCCCAGCGGCGGTGCCCAGCCGCCCAGCAGGTAGACCAGCGCGGCACCGGAGCTCATGAGGACCTGCGCCGTCGCCAGCACCACACCGATGCCCAGCACGATGGTGGCCCACGCCACCCGCTGCGCCTGCCGGCCGCCGAGCACGAGTCCCAGCATCACCCCGGCGAAGGGCAGCAGCACGGCCAGCACCAGCAGCAGGCCGCTGGGCGTCGTCAGGTCCGCGGGGTCGGCGAGCGGCATTCAGCCCCCACCATCGGCCAAGGCCTTGGCAGGCGCTTCTTCGGCCGTGAGCGAGCCCGAGCCGCTGGCCTCGAACAGGCGCAGCAGCAGCGCGACCGCCAGCGCGGAGGCCGCGAACGCCACCACGATGGCCGTGATCAGCAGGGC
>DASXKG010000246.1:0-7648 GCA_036496965.1 Variovorax sp. | reverse complement strand
GACTGGGACCAGAAGTCGATCGACCTGCGCACAGCCGCCTTCGTCTGGGCGCCTGCCGCGGTGCTGGCCGACAAACCGGCGAAGATTCCGCCGGACAGCGCGAGCCCGGACGCCGGCGCCGGCAAGGACCCCGGGCTGGTGGTGAGGCAGGCCGACGCGCAGGGCCCGAGCGCGCCGTCGCTCGACGCCGCGGCCGATGCCGCCGCCAACGGCGACACGGTGGTGGATGGCCTGCTGCAATTGATCGCCCAGGCCCGGCGCGATCTGCTCATCGTCTCGCCCTATTTCGTGCCGGGCCCCGAAATGGAAAAGGCTTTCGCGCAGGCCCGCTCGCGCGGCGTGAGGATCCGCGTGCTGACCAATTCGCTGGCTTCCAACGATGCGCCGCTGGCGCAGGTGGGCTATGCGCGGCATCGCGACGAACTGCTCGACATGGGTGTCGATCTCTACGAGTTGCGCAGCGAGCAGGGCGGGGCAGGCCTGGGCAGCACGCCGAGCGCCGACTCGGGCGGCAGCGTGTCGGGCGCGTCGCGCTCGATGCTGCATTCGAAGGCGCTGGTGCTCGACGGGCGGCTGCTGGTGATCGGCTCGATGAACCTCGACCAGCGCTCGCAACTGCAGAACACCGAGATCGCGCTCTTGATCCGCAGCCGGACGCTGTCCGGCACGGCGACCGAAAAGATCGAGCGCGTGCTGCGCGCCGGCGCCTGGCATGTCGAGCACCGCGACGGCCAGCTGGTCTGGCGCGCACCCGAGGGCAGCGGCATGGCCGACAGCAGCACCGACCCCGACACCAGCGCCGGCCGGCGGCTGATGCTGGAGCTCGTCGGCCCGCTGGCGCCCGACGCGCTGCTCTGAAGCCACGGCTCAGAGCCGGTCCCGGACCTGCTCGAAGACCTTCCAGAAGGTCGCGTCCTGTGCGGTCGCGAAGTTGATGCGCATCAGGGTGCTGGGCGGCCGGCGGGCATGGAACAGCGAGCCTGGCGCGAGCAGGTAGCCCTCGTCGAGCATGCGCTGCGTCAACGCGTCGGTGTCCACGCCGGTGTCGACCCAGCCGAAGAGTCCGGCCGGCTCCGAGGCGAGCGTGCAACCCGCCGCCAGTGCCAGCTGGACCGTGCGGCCGCGCGCGCCGTCGAGGCGCAGCCGGATGCGCTCGGCATGCCGGCGCAGCTGGCCCTGGTCGATGCAGGCCGCCAGGGCGCGCTCGAACAACGAAGGCGTGGTCAGCGTGGCGATCAGCTTGGTCTCGAGCAGGCGGCCGATCATCGCGGGCGATGCCGCCAGGAATCCGATGCGCCAGTTGGGCGCGAGGATCTTGGCGAAGCCGCTGACATAGATGGTGCGCTGCAGTCCGTCGAGCGCGCACAGCCGGGTCGCGTGCTCGGGCGCCAGGTGGCTGTAGGTGTCGTCCTCGACGATATGGAAGTCATGCCGCATCGCCAGCTGCAGGACCCGGTGCGCACTGCCGGGGGTGAGGCTGTAGCCGGTCGGGTTGTGCAGCACGCTGACGCTGACGAAGAGCTTGGGCTTGTGGCTGTCGCCCGCGCTGCAGTAGCGCTCCATCACGTCCAGGTCGGGCCCGTCGGCCTTGCGCGGAACCGGCAGGATGCGCATGCCCAGGGCTTCCAGCCGCGCGAACTCCAATGCCCAGCCGGGCTCCTCGACCATCACCGGATCGCCGGGGCGCAGCAGGGTGCGGCTGACGATGTCGAGCGCATGGGTGGCGCCGACCGTGGTCACGATCTGCTCCGGACCGGCCGGCACGTTGATGTTGGCCAGCTTGGTCGCCAGGCTGCGGCGCAGACCGCTGTCGCCTGCCGGCTCGCCGTACTGCAGCGAGAACTCCTGCAGGGCCTTGGTGCCGGTGACACGGCGCACCGCGGCCGGCATGAAGGTCGACTCCAGCCAATCGGGCGGAAACACGCCCATGCCGGGCTGCGGCTTGTCGCTCGGGCGATGGAACATGCCGCGGATCAGCGCACTGGCGTCGGCCGCCACGGGCCGCGACGCGGGTTGCGGCGCAGGTTGCGACGCTGCCAAATGCAGGTTTGCCGCCTCCGACGCGACCGAATCCCGCACATAGAAACCGCGCTGGCGCCGGGCCTCGACCAGCCCCTGGGCCAGCAGCTGGTCGTAGGCGGCCACCACGGTATGCGGGCTCACGCCCTGCTGGCGCGCGCACTCGCGCACCGAGGGAAGCCGCGCGCCCGGCGCCAGCAGACGGTCGCGGATGCGCTCGGCGAAGCGATCGGCCAATTGACCGGTCAGCGACTGGGTGGAGGTGCGGGTGAGCATCGAGGCGCGAGGCCTTTACTTTCTGTGTAGCTCGGCGGCCTGATACAGATCCAAATCTTGTTTGAAAATCTGTATTGGTACTGTAATGGTCTGTGAGTGTAAAGTGTGTCCAATGAACTGGCAAGAATTCACCGCGCTGTTGGTGTTGGCCACCGCGATGAGCTTCTCGCCGGGACCGAACACCACGCTTTCGACCGCGCTCGGCGCCCAAGGCGGCCTGCCGCGCGCGATGCGCTTCGTCGTCGCGGTGCCGGTAGGCTGGACCCTGCTGCTCGCCCTCAGCGCGGGCGGGCTCGGCGCGCTGGTGGTGGCCGCGCCATCGCTGCGCTGGGTCGTCAAGACGCTCGGGATCGGCTACCTGTTGTGGCTGGCCTGGAAGCTCGCCGGCAGCACTGCCTTGGCGCAATCCGGCGGCGGCGACCGGCTGCGGGTCGGATTCATGGAGGGCGTGATGCTGCAGTTCCTCAATATCAAGGCCTGGCTGCTCGCGCTGACGCTGGTGGCCGGCTGGATCGCCGGCCAGCCCGATGCCTGGCGGCGCTTCGCGATCGTGGCGCCGGTGATGCTGGTGTATGCCTTCGCCAGCAACTTCTCCTATGCGCTGGCCGGCGCGCTGCTGCGCAACTGGCTGGCGCAGGGGCGCCGCATGTTGTGGTTCAACCGCGCGATGGCAGCCGTGCTGGTGCTGACCGCCTGCTGGATGCTGCACGCATGAAGACCAGGGACGAAGCCCTGGGCATGTGGCTCGGCGTATTGGGGGTGGCCTGCTTCGCGGTCACGCTGCCGATGACGCGGCTGGCCACCGGCAGCCAGGGCGCGCCCCAGCTGTCGCCGTGGTTCGTCACGCTGGGCCGGGCGGCACTGGCCGGCCTGCTGTCGGTGGCTTTTCTGCTCGCGACGCGCGCGCCGGTGCCGCAGCGGCGGCTGTGGAAGCCGCTCGGCATGGCGGTGCTCGGCAACGTGATCGGCTATCCGCTGCTGCTGGCCTATGCCCTGCGCGTGGTCAACGCCAGCCACGCCGCGGTGATCACCGCGCTGCTGCCGCTGGTGACCGCTGCCTGCGCGGCGTGGGTGCTGCATCAGCGCGCGCGCCCGGGTTTCTGGCTCTGTGCCGTGGCGGGCAGCCTGCTGGTGGTGGCGTTCTCGCTGCTGCGCGCGGGCGGCCGCGGCGGCGCCTTCGGCTTCGAGTGGGCGGACGTGCTCCTGGTGGGTGCGGTCTTCGCGGCATCGCTGGGCTACATCTATGGCGCGCAGGTCACGCCGGCGCTGGGCGCTGAAAGGGTGATCTGCTGGGTCTGCGTGATGGCCCTGCCGGTCACGCTGCCGGGCACGCTGTGGCTCTGGCCGCAGGAGCCGGTCGCCGCCTCGGCCTGGATGGGTTTCGCCTACCTCGGCGTGGTCTCGATGTGGATGGGTTTCTTCGCCTGGTACCGCGGACTGGCCATGGGCGGCGCGTTGCGCGTGAGCCAGACCCAGCTGCTGCAGCCCTTTCTGTCCATCCTCGCCGCGGTGCCGCTGCTCGGCGAGCCGCTGGACATCGTCACGCTCGGCTTCGCGGCGGCTGTTGTGGCCACCGTCGTCGCCGGCAAGAAACTGTCCCAGCCGCGCATTCCCGCTGCCGCCGCGACGACAGCGTCCCGCTCACAATCCGCTCTCAATCCAAGGAAACAAGCATGAACTGGAAACTCGCTGCCCGCGCCGAAAAGATGAATCCTTCGGTGATTCGCGAAATCCTCAAGGTCACCGAGCGCCCCGGCATCATCAGCCTGGCGGGCGGCCTGCCTTCGCCCAAGACCTTCCCGATCAGCGCCTTCGCCGAAGCCTGCGCCGAGGTGCTGCACAAGGATGGGCAGGCGGCGCTGCAGTACGCCGCCAGCGAGGGCTATGGCCCGCTGCGCGAGGCCGTCGCCGCGATGCTGCCTTGGGAGGTGGACCCGGCCCAGGTGCTGATCACCACCGGCTCCCAGCAGGGCCTCGACCTGATCGCCAAGATCATGCTCGACCCGGCAAGCCGCGTGTTGGTCGAGACCCCGACCTACCTCGGCGCGCTGCAGGCCTTCTCGCCGATGGAGCCCGAGGCGGTCAGCGTCGCCAGCGACGACGAAGGCGTGATCGTCGAGGACCTGGTCGCGAAGGCGAAGGACGCGCGTTTCGTCTACCTCCTGCCCAACTTCCAGAACCCGACCGGCCGCACCATGAGCGAAGCACGCCGCGCAGCCGTGTCCGCCGCCGCTGCCAAGGCCGGCCTGCCGATCGTCGAGGACAACCCCTATGGCGAGCTCTGGTTCGACGAAGCGCCGCCGCTGCCGCTGACGGCGCGCAACCCCGAGGGCTGCATCTACCTCGGCTCGTTCTCGAAGGTGCTGGCACCGGGCCTGCGGCTGGGCTTCCTGGTGGCGCCCAAGGCCGTCTTTCCGAAGCTGCTGCAGGCCAAGCAGGCGGCCGACCTGCACACGCCGAGCTTCAACCAGCGCATGGTCTCCGAGGTCATGAAGGACGGCTTCCTGGGCCGCCATGTGCCGACCATCCGTTCGCTCTACAAGAACCAGCGCGATGCGATGCTGGCGGCGCTCGGCCGCGAAATGAAGGGGCTCGGCGTGGAATTCAACAAGCCGGCCGGCGGCATGTTCCTCTGGGTGCGGCTGCCCCAGGGCATGGACGCGGTGACGCTGTTGCCCAAGGCGGTGGAGCGCGGCGTGGCCTTCGTGCCGGGCATGCCCTTCTACGCCGGCGCCGGGGATCCGCGCACGCTGCGCCTGTCCTTCGTGACGGCGAGCGTCGACGAGATCGACACCGCGATCACGGCGCTGGCCGAAGCGGTGCGCGAGCAGCTCGCGCAAAATACGGCCACCGAGGTGCAGCGCCAGTTGGCCGGCAATCCGACCTGACAGTCGGCAGCCGCCGCCTCGCCCCATCCTTCGTCGCGCGGAGACTTCGACATGCTCAACATCTGGGGGCGCATCAGCTCCATCAACGTGCGCAAGGTGGTCTGGTGCGCCCAGGAACTCGGGCTCGACTTCCAGCGCACCGAGGCCGGCGGCAAGTTCGGCGTGGTGCAGACAGCGCAATTCCTGGAGCTCAATCCGAATGCGATGGTGCCGACCATCGAAGACGGCGAAGGCCAGGACCGGGTCACGCTCTGGGAATCGAACGTCATCGTGCGCTATCTCTGCGCCAGGCATTCCGCAGGCGCGCTCTACCCGGAGCCGCTGGCGGCGCGCTTCGACGCCGAACGCTGGATGGACTGGCAGCAGACCACGCTCAACCCGGTGAGCGGCGGCGCCTTCAGGCAGTGGGTGCGCACGCCGGCGGCCGAGCGCCAACCGGAGGCGATCGCCTATTCCGTGCATGCGACCGAGCCCCTGTTCGCGCTGCTCGACGCCCATCTCGCCAGCCGCGCCTTCATGCTCGGCGACCAATTCACGATGGCCGACATTCCGCTCGGCTGCGAGGCCCATCGATGGTTCGGCTTGCCGCAGACCGAATACACGCGGCCTGCCTGGCCGCATGTCGAACGCTGGTTCGCCGACTTGCGCGGCCGCGTCGGCGCGCGCGGCGTGCTCGACCTTACCCTTGAATGACAACGATGATCCAACGCCCCTTCAAGCAGGTCGACGTCTTCACGTCGACGCCCTACTTCGGCAATCCGCTGGCCGTGGTGCTGGACGGCAGCGCGCTCGACGACGCCGCGATGCAGCGCTTCGCGAGCTGGACCAACCTGTCCGAGACCACCTTCGTGCTGCCGCCCACCGATCCGAGCGCCGACTACCGCGTGCGCATCTTCACGCCCGGCGGCGAACTGCCCTTTGCCGGCCACCCCACGCTGGGCAGCTGCCATGCCTGGCTGCAGGCGGGCGGCAAGCCGAAGGCGGGCGAGCGCATCGTCCAGCAGTGCGCGACCGGCCTGGTGCAGATCCGCCGGGAAGGCGAACGCCTGGCCTTCGCGGCACCTGCGTCCAAGCGCAGGGCGCCGAGCCCGACGGTGCTGGCCAAGGTGGCGGCCGCGCTCGGCCTCAAGGCTGCGCAGATCGTCGGCGCCCAGTTGCTCGACAACGGGCCGGCGTGGCTGGGCCTGCTGCTCAGCGACACGGACACGGTGCTCGCGCTCAAGCCCGACCACCGGGCCCTGCGCGAGCTGGGGCAGAAGGTGGGCGTGGCAGCGCTGTCGCAGGCGGACGATTCGCCCCGGCTGATCTCGCGCTCGAACCGGGAGGCGCGCGCCTTCGTCCGTCCGGACGCGGGGCCTGCCGACATCGAGGTGCGCACCTTCGCCGCGCCGGTCGGGATCGAGGAAGATCCGGTCACCGGCAGCTTCAACGCCAGCCTGGCGCAATGGCTGATCGCCGACGGCCATATGCCCGAACGCTATGTCGCGGCCCAGGGCCAGACCCTGGGCCGGGCGGGACGCATTCACATCACGCGCGACGCGGACGGCCAGGTCTGGGTCGGCGGCGACTCGGTCACCTGCGTGAGCGGAAGCGTCACGCTATAGCACCCGCGGATCGTTCTCGTGCCCGCCCGGCTCGACCACCTCGTGATCGCGGCGCGCAGCCTGGACGAGGGCGCGCGCTGGTGCGAGGCGACCTTCGGCGTCGCGTCGCAACCGGGCGGCGCGCATCCGTCGATGGGCACGCACAACCGTCTGATGAAGATTGCTTCGGCGGCCTTTCCCCGGAGCTACCTCGAGATCATCGCGATCGATCCCAAGGCCAAGGCCAGGGCCGCGTCCGCGCGTGGCGCGGGTCGGCACCGCTGGTTCGATCTCGACGATGCCGATCTGCAACTGGCCTTGCTGCGCAGGGGGCCGCGACTGGTGCACTTCGTCGCTGCCGTCGACCACGCTGCCACGGCGCAGCATGCGCTGGCCAGCCAGCGCATCGACCGCGGGCCCCTGGTCGCAGCCTCGCGCGACACGGCCGCCGGCCGCCTCTCCTGGCGCATCACGGTGCGCGACGACGGGCAGCGCCTGTTCTACGGCGCGCTGCCCACGCTGATCGAATGGGGGCCGGTGCATCCGTGCGACAGCATGGCCGAGTCGGGCGTCGGCCTGCGCTCGCTGGAGCTCGCCCATCCCCGCACCAGCGACCTCGAGGCTGCGCTGCATGCCATCGATCTGCGGGAGGTGCCGCTGATGGCGGGTCCGCCCAATCTCCGGGCGACCTTCGACACGCCGCGCGGCCTGGTCATGCTCGAGTCCGGCGGCATTTGAATCGCGCCGGCGCCCACGCGGCACCGCCTTACAATCCTTCCCCCTTCCGCGCGCAGTTCGCCATTGCGATCACGCGGCGCCTCGGTCGGATCAACGTATTGCGGATTGGAGCAGCCCAATGAGCACGACGAAGACGCGCGTGGT
>DASXKG010000245.1:0-2885 GCA_036496965.1 Variovorax sp. | reverse complement strand
TGAGCGCTCCCGCCGTCTGGTGGCTGCTGACCTTCGCACTGGTAGCACTCGAACTCGCCACCGGCACCATCTATGCCCTGCTGGTGGCGATCGGCTTCGCCGTCGGTGCGCTGGCCGCTCACCTGGGCGCGAGCGAGCCGGTGCAGGTGGCATGCGCGGCCGTGGCCAGCGTGGCCTTTGTCGGCGCCTGGTATCTGCGCAGCAAGTGGCGGCCGAAGGCGCGCCTGGTCGATGCGCAACTCGACGTCGGCGCGCATGTGCTGGTGTCGGCGTGGCGCGAGGACCGCACGGCCGAGGTGCGCTACCGCGGCGCCATCTGGCAGGCAAAGCCGGTGGAAGGCGCAACCCCCGTTCCCGGCCAGCATCGCATCGTCGACGTGCAGGGCAACGTCCTGGTCGTCGAATCGCTCGGTTGATCATCTATTCATTGCAGAAGGACTCTTCATGGAAATCTCCCTCGTCATCCTCGTCGTCGCGATCCTGTTCGTGGCGCGGGCCGTCAAGTTCGTGCCACAGCAGCACGCCTGGGTGGTCGAGCGGATGGGCAAGTACCACGCGATATTGCTGCCCGGCGCCAACTTCCTGGTGCCCTTCATCGATCGCGTGGCCTACCGCCACAGCCTGAAGGAGGTGCCGCTGGACGTACCGAGCCAGATCTGCATCACGCGCGACAACACCCAGCTCACGGTCGACGGCATCCTCTACTTCCAGGTCACCGACCCGATGCGCGCCAGCTACGGGTCGTCCAACTACATCATGGCCGTGACGCAGCTGGCCCAGACCTCGCTGCGCAGCGTGATCGGCAAGCTCGAGCTGGACAAGACCTTCGAGGAGCGCGACATCATCAACGCCCAGGTGGTCGCGGCCATCGACGAGGCTGCGCTCAACTGGGGCGTGAAGGTGCTGCGCTACGAGATCAAGGACCTGACCCCGCCGAAGGAAATCCTGCACGCGATGCAGTCGCAGATCACGGCCGAGCGCGAGAAGCGCGCGCTGATCGCGGCCTCCGAGGGCCGGCGCCAGGAGCAGATCAACATCGCAACCGGCGAGCGCGAGGCCGCGATCGCGCGCTCCGAAGGCGAGAAGCAGGCGGTGGTGAACAAGGCCCAGGGCGAGGCCTCGGCCATCGGCGCGGTGGCCGAAGCCACCGCCGGCGCCATCATGCGCATCGCCGAGGCGATCCAGAAGCCGGGCGGCCAGGCCGCCGTGCAATTGAAGGTGGCCGAGGAAGCGATGCAGGCCTACGGCAAGGTGGCCGACAAATCCAAGACCACGCTGATCCTGCCGGGCGACATGACGCAGATGTCGGCGCTCATCGCGTCGGCGATGGCGGTGGTGAAGGGCGGGAACACCTGATGGATCCGCGGACCGGCGCAGCGCGCGACGGGAGTCTTTAAGGTCGCAATCTGCGACCTTAAAGAGCGGCCGCGGCCGTCTTCAAATTTCTACAGCTGCTTGTCGGCGCGGCGCGACCGGCCGCTCTGGTCCGGAATGAAATCGTACTGGCCACCGGACTCCTGGCTGCGGCCGCCGTGCATCTGCGGCGCAGCGAGGCGATCGACCACGTTGCCGGCGCTGGCGGATTTCTGCGGCTGGACCGAAGACTCGGCGCCGCAAGGGCGATCGGACAAGACCACCTGGCCGCTGTCATCCTTGCAGCGATGGATCTGGGCCGAGGCCATGGCGCTGGCCGCGCACAGGCCGAGCATCAAGGTGATTCGGGCCAGTTGCAGGACGGGAAGGGACATGGGTCGCTTTCTGTGAAGGTGCGGCGATGCTAGGGCGCAGCGTTGCGTCGCCGAAGCATTTCGTCACAAGCCGATCGCCCCTTTCGTGAAAAACGCCCTCGAACGGCCGCTCACTGGTCGAGCAGTGCCGGTCGCCGCTGGGCGAAGGGCGTGGCTTGATGCCAGGCATGCGCCAGTTGCAGCACCTCGAAATCTGCGCGCGGCCGGCCCATGATCTGCAGGCCCATCGGCAGCCCTTGCGCATTGAATCCTGCCGGCACGGAGATCACCGGCAAGCCTGCCAGGGTGCCCCCGATCACCACCTCCATCCAGCGGTGGTAGGTGTCCATCGAACGCCCGGCCACCTCGGTCGGCCAGCTCTTCTCGATCGGGAAGGGAAAGACCTGCGCCGTCGGCAACACCAGGTAGTCGCAATGCTCGAACAGGCGCAGCAAGGCCTGGTACCAGGCCGAGCGATCGCAGGAAGCGCGATAAACCGCGTTGGCATCCACGTTGCGGCCCTGCTCGATCTCCCAGATCGCCTCGGGCTTGAGCAGGCTCTTGCTCTTGGCATCCACGTACAGCGGCGCCAGCTTGCCGCTGACCAGGAAGCTGCGCATCGTCAGCCAGGTGCGCCACAGGCGCTCCATGTCGAAGCCGGGCGATACGGGCTCGACCTCGCAGCCAATGGCGGTGAAATGGCCGAGGGCCGATTGGCACAGTGAAAGCACGCCCTCTTCCATGGGCAGATGGCCGCCGTAGTCGCCCAGCCAGCCGATGCGGGTGCCCTTGAAATCGCGCGCCAGCGAGGCCGTGAACAGGGCCGGATCGCCGCCTTGCGACAAGGGCGTGCGGGCGTCGTAGCCGGCCTGCACCGACAGCAGCATGGCGACGTCCGCTGGGCTGCGCCCCATCGGTCCCTCGCAGCCCAGTTGCTGGAAGAAGATGTCCTCGGTGGGGCCGTAGGGCACCCGTCCCAGCGAGGGACGCAGGCCATAGATGTTCTGCCAGCCGGCCGGATTGCGCAGCGACCCCATCATGTCGCTGCCGTCGGCGACGGGCAGCATCTGCAGCGCCAGCGCCACCGCGGCGCCGCCGCTGCTGCCGCCGGCGGCGCGGCCCGGGTCCCAGGCATTGCCGGTGGCGCCGAAGACCTGG
>DASXKG010000244.1:0-7439 GCA_036496965.1 Variovorax sp. | reverse complement strand
CGAGGTGAAGGCGGCCTTCGCGCGCAAGCTGCAACCGGACCGCATGGTCACCGTGGTGGTGGGCGCCAAGCCTTGAGCGCGCGGTCCAGCGTTAAGCTAGCCGCGTGAAACCCAAGCCCAGAACTCCTGCCGCCGGCACGCCGGCGCCTGCGTCGGCCCGGCTGGCCAAGGTGCCGCATTTCGTGCGCATCATCGGCGGCCGGTGGAAGCGCACCCGGCTCGCGGTGGCCGACAAGCCCGGCCTGCGCCCGACGCCGGACCGGGTCCGCGAGACCCTGTTCAACTGGCTCGCCAGCCTGGCTGGCGCCGGCGGCGGCGAATTGCCCGACTGGCAATGCCTGGACGCCTTTGCCGGCACCGGGGCCCTCGGCCTCGAGGCGGCGTCGCGCGGCGCCGGCTCGGTGCTGCTGTGCGAACAGGACGCCGGCCTGGTGGCCCAGTTGCAGACGCTGAAGGCCAAGCTCGGCGCCGAGGCCGTGCGCATCGAGCGCGGCAACGGCGTCACGGTGCTCGAGCGCCAGCCGGCCGGCAGCCTGCATGCGGTCTTCCTCGACCCGCCCTTCGAGAACCCGTCGCTGGTCCCGCCGGCCCTGCGCGCGGCCGCACGAGCGCTGCGCGCCGATGGCGTCGTCTACCTCGAGTCGGCCCGGCGCTGGAGCGACGAGGAACTGGCCGCGCTCGGTCTGGCCGCCTACCGCTACCTGAAGGCCGGGGCGGTGCATGCGCATCTTCTCCAGCGCGCGCCGGATGCGGCTGCATAATCCGCCGGACTGACCTGCCCCCACGCGAGGATGAAAGCATGACGAGCAACGTGATCGCGGTATATCCAGGCACCTTCGATCCCCTCACGCTGGGCCACGAGGACGTGGTGCGACGAGCCACCCAGCTCTTCTCCCGGGTCATCGTCGCGGTGGCGGCGGGGCATCACAAGAAGGCGCTGTTCTCGCTGGAGGAGCGCATCGACATGGCCAGGGCGGCGGTTCAGCCCTACGGCGACCGGGTCACGGTCGAGAGCTTCTCCGGGTTGCTGCGCGATTTCGTGGTCGCGCGCGGCGGCAAGGCCATGGTGCGCGGCCTGCGCGCCGTGACCGACTTCGACTACGAGTTCCAGCTCGCCGGCATGAACCGATCGCTGATGCCCGAAGTCGAGACCGTGTTCCTGACCCCCAGCGACAAGTACCAATTCATCTCCAGCACCTTCGTGCGCGAGATCGCGACGCTCGGGGGCGAAGTCGACAAGTTCGTCTCGCGCTACGTGCAAGAACGCCTGCTGGCGAAGGTGGCCAATTCGGCGCGGGAATGAACAGCGCCCCGCCTCGCCTGCATTCGCTGGGCGAAGCGGCCCTGCTGTGTGAATTGCCGCCGCCGCTGACGCTGGCGCAGCAGCAGTGCATCTGGGCCCTGGCGCGCGAAGCCGCGCAATGGCCGGGGGTGCTGGAAACGCTGCCCGGCATGAACAACCTCAGCCTGCTGTTCGATCCGGCGCGCATCGATGCGGTCGAGCTCGAGATGCAGGTGCTGTCGGCCTGGCCGCAACTCGCCACGCTCGAGATGACCAGCCGGCAGATCGAGATCCCGGTCACCTACGGCGGTGCCGAGGGCCCGGACCTGGCCGACGTCGCGGCCCACACCGGCCTGACGCCGGCCGAGGTGGTGCGGCGCCACAGCGAGGCCGACTACCTGGTCTATCTGCTGGGCTTCATGCCCGGCTTCGCCTTCATGGGCGGCTTGCCGAGCGAACTGGCGACGCCGCGCCGCGCCGAACCCCGGGTGCGGGTGCCGGCGCGCTCGGTGGGCATCGGCGGCGAGCAGACGGCGGTCTATCCGCTGGACTCGCCCGGCGGCTGGAACCTGATCGGACGCACTTCGCTCGAATTCTTCGACCCATGCGCCGCCGAGCCGACGCTGCTGCGGCCCGGGGACCGGGTGCGTTTCGTCGTCGAGCGCGTGGAACTCTGATGGCCGAGAGTCGCGGCCTCACGATCCTGCGGCCCGGCATGCTGGCCTCGGTGCAGGACCTGGGGCGGCCGGGCCATCGCCAGCTGGGCGTCTGCCCGGGCGGCGCGCTCGATGCGCTGGCGCTGACGCTGGCCAACCGGCTGGTCGGCAACGCCGATGGCGCGGCGGGCCTGGAACTTACGATGGGTGCCTGCGAACTGCGCTTCGAGGTGGCGACCCGGATTGCGCTGGCGGGCGATGATTTCGGCGCGACCTTGGATGGCATCCCCCTGTGGCCCTGCTGGAGCGTGCCGGTCGAAGCCGGGCAGGTGCTCCGGATGCAGGGTGCGAACCGATCGGGCGCCAAGGAAGGGGTGCGCAGCTGGCTCGGCATTGCCGGCGGCGTCGATGTGCCGCTGCTGCTCGGCTCGCGCAGCACCGACCTGAAGTCGGGCTTCGGCGGCCATCAGGGACGGGCGCTGAAGAAGGGCGACCGCTTGGGGCTGGGCCCATCGGCGCTGAGTCCGCAGCAGTTGGCGCGGCGGCCCTTCGGCCTGCGCGCACCCGATTCGGGGTCGCTCGGCGACGATGGCGGCGCCACGGTGCTGCGCGTCATGCCGGGCCCGGAGTTCGAGCAGTTCACGCTGGCTTCGCGCGAAGCACTCTGGGGCGAGCCCTGGCGCGTCACGCCACGCAGCAATCGCATGGGCAGCCGGCTGGAGGGGAGCGAACTCAAGCGCAGGCGCAGCATCGACATGCTGTCCTCTGCCGTGATTCCCGGCACGATCCAGGTGCCGCCCTCGGGCCAGCCGATCATCCTGATGGGCGACGCGCAGACCGTCGGCGGCTATCCGCGCATCGGTGTGGTGATCCGGGCCGACCTGGGCAGGCTCGCCCAGGCGCCGCTCAACGGTAGCCTGCGGCTGCGCCAGGTCGACACGGCCGGGGCCTTGGAGGCCTGGGAGGCGCGCCGGCGCTACCTGGCGCAGGTCGCGCAAGGCCTGGCTTCCACGGGCTGGCCGCCATCGGCGCAAAATCCTGCCGAAGGAGTCACCCATGCAGATTGACCTGAACGTCGACCTCGGCGAAGGCTGCGACAACGACGAGGCCTTGCTCGGCCTCGTCAGCTCGGCAAACATCGCCTGCGGCTGGCATGCCGGTGACGCGCGCACCATGCGCCAGTGCGTGCGCTGGGCGCTGGCCAACGGCGTGGCGATCGGTGCCCATCCGAGCTTTCCGGATCGCGAGAATTTCGGCCGCAGCGAGATGAAGCTGCCGCCTGAGGAGGTGTACGCGGGCGTGCTCTACCAGGTCGGCGCGCTGGCGGCGATCGCCAAGGCCGAGGGTGGCCACCTGAGCCACGTCAAGGCCCACGGCGCGCTCTACAACCAGGCCGCGAAGGACCCGGTGCTGGCCGATGCGATCTGCGAGGCGGTGCGGCGCTTCGACCCCGGCCTGCGCTTCTTCGGCCTGGCGGGCAGCGGCATGATCAGCGCCGCCGAACGCGCCGGCCTCGCACCGGTCGAGGAAGTCTTCGCCGACCGCGGCTACCAGCCCGACGGCAGCCTGGTGCCGCGCAGCCGGCCGGGTGCGCTGATCGAGGACGAAGAGCAATCGCTGGCCCAGGCGCTGTCGCTGGTGCGCGACCACCAGGTGCGGGCGATCGACGGCAGCATGGTGGCGATCCGTGCGCAAACGGTCTGCCTGCATGGCGACGGCGCGCATGCGCTCGCGTTCGCGCGCCGCATCCGCGAACGCCTGACGGCCGAAGGCATCGCGATTGCCGCGCTGGCATGAGTGACGCCCTCATGCCGCATGTTCTGTTGACCGGCTTCGAGCCCTTCGAGAAGGACTCGGTGAATCCCTCCTGGGAGGCGGCGCGTGCGCTGGATGGCTGGCATGCCGGACAGGCGGTGGTGCATGCGCGGCGCCTGGCCTGCGTCTTCGGCAGCGCGCTGCGCGAGCTCGATGCCGCGATCGACGAGCTGAAGCCGCAGCTCGTGCTGTGCCTCGGCCTGGCCGGCGGCCGCTTCGAGTTCACGCCCGAGCGGGTGGCGATCAATGTCGACGACGGTCGCATTGCCGACAACGCCGGCCACCAGCCGATCGATGTGCCCGTCGTCGCAGGTGCGCCCCCGGCCTATTTCTCGACGCTGCCGATCAAGGCCCTGGTGCGCGATCTGCGCGCGGCCGGCATTCCGGCCTCGGTCTCGAATTCAGCCGGCACCTTCGTGTGCAACCACGTCTTCTTCGGGCTGATGCACCGCATCGCGACCCGGCCGGCGGGGCCCGGCATGCGCGGCGGTTTCATTCACGTGCCTTACCTGCCGGAGCAGGTGGCTCGGCTGCCGGGCCAACCGAGCATGGCGCTGGAGACCCTCGTCGCCGCCCTGCGGCTGGCGGTGGCGACCTCGCTCTCAGTGCACCAGGACCTGCGCGAGACCGGCGGCCAGCTTCACTGAATGTCGCCCCCACGCTCCCCCACTGCGTGTGGGTCGCTGCCCCCCGAGGGGGCCGCAGCCCGCCTTGGGAGCGGCCCGGCGGCGGGCTGAGCTGATAACAGCGCCTGCAGCCAGGCCTTCAGGCCGGGATTGACCGCCCCGGGCCTTTCCATGGTGAGCATGTGGCCGCACTGCGCGATCCAGCTGAGCTCGGCGTGCGGGATCAGCGCGGCAATTTCGCGCGAGCATTCCGGCGGCGTCAGGCGGTCGTCGTCGCCGCACATCACGAGCACCGGGCAACGCAGCCGCGCCAGATGGGGGCGGGCATCCGGGCGCCGCATCAGCGCGCGGTTCTGGCTTACCAGCTGCGCGGCGCCGGCATCGAGCACCATGTCGACGTAGCGGCGCAGCAGCGCGGCATTGCCCGAACTCGAGCGGTGGAAGGCGAAGCCCGCATTGAGCTCGATCACGTCGCGGGCCTCGCCGCGTTCGAAGAGCTCGATCGCGGATTGGCGCAGCTCGACCATGTCCGGCGTCTCGGGCCGGGGGTTGGTGCCGAGCAGGGCCAGGCCGTGGGTCCGCGGGGGCGCCTGCCGCGCAGCTTCCATGGCGATCATGCCGCCCATCGACGCGCCGCACAGGATCAGCGGGCCGGGGTTCTCGTCCAGCACCGCCGCCGCCATGGTCTCGATGCGGTCGTGGCGCATGTGGGCATCGCTGACGCGGATGTCCAGGCCCGCGGGCAGCGCCGGCCGCTGGGCCTCCCAGAGGCGTTCGTCGCAGGCGAGTCCGGGCAGCAGCACGAGTGTGGGCAGGGGCATCGGCGGATTCTCCGCGATCACGGGCCGACATGCGCGGGTCACTCGCTGCGCGGACAATAGGGCGCATCCCATGTCCATCACCGAACTCATCCTGATCCGCCACGGCGAGACGGACTGGAACCGCGAGCTGCGCTTCCAGGGCCACATCGACGTTCCCCTCAACGACCTCGGCCATGAACAGGCGCGCCGCCTGGGGCTGCGCATGGCCGGCGAAACCGTGCATCTGCTGCTCAGCAGCGACCTGATGCGGGCCCAGCAGACCGCGGCGCCGGCCGCGCGGCAGCTGGGGCTCGAGATCCTCGGTTCGGTCGCGCTGCGCGAGCAGAACTTCGGCCTCGTCGAAGGCCTGCGGGCCGACGAGATCCGGCAGTTGCATCCGCGGGCCTGGGAAGATTGGCTCGAATTCCGCGAGGACCATGCGATGCCCGAAGGCGAGTCGCCCTTGCAGTTCCACGCCCGCATCATGGAAGCGCTGGGCCGCATCGCCACGGCGCACGCGGGCCGGATCGCGATGGTGGTGACGCATGGCGGCGTGCTCGACATGGTCTGGCGCACCGCGCGCGGCCTGGGCTTGAACGGCCCGCGCCAGAGCGACATTCCCAACGCCGGGTTCAACCGCATCCGGATCGCCGACCCCACCGTGCCGGAAGGCATCGAGATCGTCGACTGGGCCGACACGCGCCACCTGGCCGACCTGCCGGCGCAACCGAGCTACGACCAGCGCCGGCACCTGAGCAACAGCAAGGAATGACGCGCGTCTGGATCGACACCGACATGGGCTTCGACGATCTCGCGGCCGTGCTGACGGTGTTGCATACGCCGCCGTGGCGCGTCGAGGGCATGTCGCTGGTCGCCGGCAACGCCCCGATCGAGGTGGTGACCGACAACGCCCTGCGCGCGGCGGACTTCTTCGGCTGGCGCTTTCCGATCCATGTCGGCAGCGCCCGGCCGCTCGCCGGCGAACTGGTCACCGCGCAGAACATCCTGGGCGCCGATGCGATGGCCTCCGCCGGCCGCAGCCTGCCCCCGGCGCGCGCTGCGCTGGCCTCGAACGCGGCGGTGGCGGCGCTGGCCGAGCACCTGGCCGCGGCGGCCGAGCCGCAGACAGTGCTGGCGCTCGGACCGCTCACCAACCTCGCGCGCGTGCTGCAGCAGCGGCCCGAACTGGCGGCGCGCATCGGGCGGCTCCTGTGGATGGGCGGCAGTGCGGGACCAGGCAACCACACGGCGGCGGCGGAGTTCAATGCCGCGGTCGATCCCGAGGCGATCAATGTCGTGCTCGATGCCGGCGTCCGGCTGGACATGGTCGGGCTGGACGCCTGCCGCCAGGTGCGGGTGCACGCGGCCGATGCCGACGCGCTGCGCGCCATCGGCACCGGCAAGGCCGACCTGCTGGCCGACCTGCTGCTGGGCTATGTGCGCATCGCCAGTCCGGACGGCAGCTTGCCGATGTCGCTCTACGACCCGACCGCCGCCGCCGCGCTGGTCGCGCCCGATGGCTTGGCCTTCAGACCCGCGCACGTGGTGGCCGAATGCGTCGGTGTGCACACCCGCGGCATGACCGTCGTCGAATGGCGTGTGCCGCGGCGCGCTGCGGCCAACGCCAGCGTGGCGAGCCTGGCCGACGAGGCCCGGCTGCGCCGGGTCGTGCTCGACGCCCTCGCCCGGGCTGCGCGCGAGACCTGAACGGCGAATCGAGGAAGGGGCGTTGGGATGACGCACTACGAAACAGCCCGCGAACTGATCGCCGCCCTGCGCGAGCGGCGGGTCTCTTCGGTCGAGTTGCTCGAACGCTCGATCGCCCGCATCGGGGCCTGCGACCCGCTGCTCAATGCCGTCGTCGTGCGCGACTTCGAGCGTGCCCGCCAGGCGGCCGGGGCGGCCGACGCGGCGCTGGCGCGCGGGGAGCGCGGGGCGTTGCTGGGCCTTCCGGTGACGGTCAAGGAGTCGATCAACGTGGCCGGGCTGGCGACCACCTGGGGCATCCCCGGCACCAGCCATCTTCGCGTGGAAGCCGATGCGGTCCTGGTCGCGCGCCTCAAGGCTGCCGGTGCGGTGCTGCTCGGCAAGACGAATGTCGCACTGGGGCTGGGGGACTGGCAGAGCACGAACCCCGTCTACGGCACGACCCGCAATCCCTGGGACCCCAAGCGCACGCCGGGCGGTTCCTCGGGCGGCTCCGCGGCCGCGCTCGCCGCGGGCTACGTCGCGCTCGAATTCGGCTCGGACCTGGGCGGTT
>DASXKG010000243.1:0-14213 GCA_036496965.1 Variovorax sp. | reverse complement strand
CTCGCCTCCTCGGCGATTCCTTTCGTCTTTCCGGCGGCCGCGCTGGAGATCGGCGGCCGCAGCGAATACTTCGGCGATGGCTCGATGCGCCAGTCGGCGCCGCTGGCCGCCGCCGTCCACCTGGGCGCGGAGCGCATCCTGGCCATCGGTGCCGGCCGCATGAAGGAGCCGGACGACGCGCTCGGCCCGAACGCCCTGAGCGGCTATCCGACCCTGGCCCAGGTGGCCGGCCACGCGCTGTCCAGCATCTTCCTGGACGCGCTGACCGCCGACGTCGAGCGCCTGGAGCGGGTCAATGCCACCTTGGACCTGATTCCGCCCGAAGCCCGATCGGGCACGCCGCTGCGCAGGGTCGAACTGCTGGTCATCGCGCCTTCGCAGCGCATCGACCAGATCGCCGCGCGGCATGCGGACGCGCTGCCGGCTGCCGTGCGCGGCCTGCTCGCCGAACCCGCGGTCCCGCCCGACGCGGCCCACCTGCAAGGCTCCGCGCTGGCCAGCTACCTGCTGTTCGAATCGGCCTTCACGCGCGAGCTGATGTCGCTCGGCCGGTCGGACACGCTGAGCCAGCGAGAGAAGGTGCGCGCGTTCTTCGGCTGGCGATGAACCCGGGGGCTCAGCCGACAGTGCCGCTCGCATCCGGCGCGGGTTGCTGGCGCAGCAGCTTCGTCATGCGCACGGCATCCTCCACGTCTTCGTAGTAGCCGGGACTCAATCCGCCTTCGACGAAGCCATGGCGCCTGTAGAAGGACTTCGCGGGTGCGTTGCCGGCGCGCGCCTCGAGGCGGATCGCGCGCATGCCGGCGACGCTTGCGGTGGCTTCGAGCCAGGCCAGCAACGCGGAGCCGAGGCCGGCGCGGCGCTGCGCGGCGCGCACCGCGAACAGCGAGATGTGCGCGTCCTCGTCGCCGTATTGCATGATCCCGAAGCCGAGCAGCTCGCCGTCGCGCCGGGCCACGACCACGTTGGTGGCGGGCTCCGCGATGCAGCGCAGCACACGGCGCTCGGTCCAGCGCCAGGACAAGCCCCGCTCGATCGCGTCACGCGACAGCTGCGCGATGGCCGGCGCATCGGCGGCCTGCGCAAGGGTGATTTCGTAGGCGGTGATCACGAAGGGTGTCCGGCTCGGCGCAAAGACTATAGCGCCGCCACCTAAAATGCACTCGATGTCCCAGCGCAAACTCTTCGTCACCACCGCCTTGCCCTATGCCAACGGCAAGTTCCACATCGGCCACATCATGGAATACATCCAGGCCGACATCTGGGTGAGGTTCCAGCGCATGCAGGGCCACATGGTCCATTTCGTGGGGGCGGACGACGCCCATGGCGCACCGATCATGATCGCGGCCGAGAAGGCCGGCAAGACAGCGCAGCAGTTCGTCGCCGAGATCGCCGCCGGGCGCCAGGCGTACCTGGACGGCTTTCACATCCGCTTCGACAACTGGCATTCCACCGACAGCCCCGAGAACACCGAGCTCGCCCAGGGCATCTATCGCCGGCTCAAGGCGGGCGGCATGATCGCCGCGCGCACCATCGAGCAGTTCTACGACCCGGTCAAGGGCATGTTCCTGCCCGACCGCTACATCAAGGGCGAATGCCCGGTGTGCCACTCGAAGGACCAGTACGGCGACGCCTGCGAGGTCTGCAGCAGCGTCTATGCGCCGACCGAGTTGATCAACCCCTACTCGACGCTCACCGGCGCGACGCCCGAGCTGCGCAGTTCCGAGCATTTCTTCTTCAAGCTCTCGGACCCGTCGGTGGTCGACTTCCTGAAGACCTGGACCCAGGACGGCAAGCTGCAGCCCGAGATGGCCCGCAAGGCCAGCGAATGGTTCGAGGCCGGCATGGCCGACTGGGACATCTCGCGCGAAGCGCCCTACTTCGGCATCGAGATCCCGGATGCCCCGGGCAAGTACTTCTACGTCTGGCTGGACGCGCCGGTGGGCTACCTCGCCAGCCTGAAGAACCACTTCGACAAGGGCCAGGCCGCGGCGCACTGGCACGCGCCCTCGCGCACGGCGCAGAGCTTCGACGATTTCGTGGCCGACCCGGCGGTCGAGCAGGTGCACTTCATCGGCAAGGACATCGTCTATTTCCACACGCTGTTCTGGCCCGCGATGCTGCAGTTCAGCGGCCGCAAGACGCCGAGCCAGGTCAACGTGCACGGCTTCATCACCGTCTCGGGCGAGAAGATGAGCAAGAGCCGCGGCACCGGCATCGACCCGCTCAAGTACCTCTCGATCGGCATGAATCCCGAATGGCTGCGCTACTACATCGCGGCCAAGCTCAACGCCAAGGTGGAAGACGTCGACTTCAACCCCGACGACTTCATGGCGCGCGTCAATGCCGACCTGATCGGCAAGTACATCAACATCGCCAGCCGCGCGGCCGGCTTCATCGCCAAGCGCTTCGGCGGCAAGCTGGGCGCAGTGTCGGCCGACGGCCAGGCGCTGCTGGCGGCGCTGCAGGGCGCCTCGGCATCGCTCGAGGCGCTCTACGACGGCCGCGACTGCGCCCGGGTGCTGCGCGAAATCATGGGGCTGGCCGACAAGGTCAACGAATACGTCGACCAGAACAAGCCCTGGGAACTGGCCAAGCAGGCCGGCATGGAAGCCCGCCTGCACGATGTCTGCAGCACCTGCATCGAGGCCTTCCGCCTGCTCACGATCTACCTGAAGCCGGTGCTGCCGGTGCTGGCCGAACAGGTCGAGGCCTTCCTTGGCATCGGGCCGCTGGTGTCCATCGATGCGCAGCGCCTGCTCGGCGCCGGCCATGCGATCCACGACTACCAGCACCTGATGCAGCGTGTCGACGCGAAGCAGCTCGACCTGCTGTTCGAGCCGCCCGCGGCGCAAGCGCCGGTGACGCCGGCGGCCGCAACCGCGCTGCCGGGCGGCGAAGGCATCGCCCCGACCATCACCATCGACGATTTCGCGAAGATCGACCTGCGCCTGGCGAAGATCGTCGCCTGCCAGCAGGTCGAGGGCTCGACCAAGCTGCTGCACCTCACGCTGGATGCCGGTGAAGGCAAGACCCGCAATGTCTTCTCCGGCATCGCCTCGGCCTACCAGCCGGATCAGCTGGTCGGCAAGCTCACGGTGCTGGTCGCGAACCTGGCTCCGCGCAAGATGAAGTTCGGCATCTCCGAAGGCATGGTGCTGGCCGCCAGCCACGCCGACGAGAAGCGCGAGCCCGGCCTCTACATTCTCGAGCCCTGGCCCGGCGCGACGCCCGGCCTGCGCGTGCGCTGAAACCTGAAAGATCGCTCCACCATGCACCGTCTCGCCCTGCTTGCCGCCGCCTGCCTATTGATGCTGGGCGGCTGCGCCGTCGTGACCGTGGCCGACACGGTCGTCAGCGTCGGTGCCGGCGCGGTCGGCCTCGCAGCGGATGCGGCCATCGGCACCGTGCGCATCACGGGCAAGGCGGTGGGTGCCGCGGCCGACGCGGTGATTCCCGGCGGCGACAAGTAGGGCCGGCGCGGGGCACGTCGACCATGGCCCCATGAATCCGCCTCCGAAAACGGCGCGCTTTCGGCCGCGGCTGATCGATGCGCTGGCTGGCTACGACCGGGGCCGGTTGCTGAAGGACATCGGCGCCGGCGCCATGGTCGGCATCCTGGCCCTGCCGCTGGCGATGGCCTTCGCGATCGCGTCGGGCCTGCGGCCGGAGGCCGGCATCTGGACGGCGATCATCGCCGGCTTCCTGATCTCCGCACTGGGCGGCTCGACGGTCCAGATCGGCGGCCCGGCGGGCGCCTTCATCGTGATCGTCTACGGCATCGTCGAGCGCTACGGCGTGGCCAACCTGCTGATCGCGACCGCCTGCGCCGGCGCGCTGCTGTTCCTGATGGGGCTGCTGCGGCTGGGCACGCTGGTGCGCCATGTGCCGCTGTCGATCGTGGTCGGTTTCACCAACGGCATCGCGGCGCTGATCCTGATCTCGCAGCTCAAGGACTGGCTCGGCCTGTCGATCGAGAAGATGCCAGCCGACATGTTCTCGCAGGTCCACCAGCTGGCCACCCACCTCGGCAGCTTCAATCCCCATGCCTTCGGGCTGGGCCTGGCCTGCCTGGTCGGGCTCTTCACCTGGCCGCTGCTGCTGCGCGACGACACCCGGGTCGGCCAGGCCGTGCGCCGCCTGCTGGGCCGCGGCGCACGCTCGGGCCCGGTGCGCGCCGGCGCACGCCTGCCGGGGCCGATCGTCGCGCTGGTCACGCTGACGCTGGTGGCTTGGGGCTTCGGCCTGCCGGTGGAAACCATCGGCACCCGCTTCGGCGGCATTCCCGCGGGGCTGCCGGCCTTCGCCCTGCCCCAGTTCAACTGGGAAACGGTCAAGCAGCTGGTGACGCCCACGCTCACCATCGCGTTGCTGTGCGCGATCGAATCGCTGCTTTGCGCGCGCGTGGCCGACCAGGTCGCCGGCCTGCCGCGCCACGATTCCAACCAGGAACTGATGGCGCAAGGCATCGCCAACCTGGTGACGCCCTTTTTCGGCGGCATGCCGGCCACCGGCACCATCGCCCGGACCCTGACCAATGTGCGCGCCGGCGCGAGCTCGCCGGTGGCGGGCATCGTGCATGCCCTCACGCTGCTGCTGGTGGTGCTGCTGGCCGCCCCGCTGGCGCGACGGGTTCCGCTGGCGGTGCTGGCCGGCATCTTGATCTTCGTGGCCTGGAACATGGGCGAATGGCGCGAGTTCTCGCCGGCCATGCTGCGCCGCTCCAGCCGCCACTACCGGCTGCTGATGCTGGGCACCTTCTTCCTGACGGTGGTGTTCGATCTCACGGTCGCCGTCCAGGCCGGCATCGTGCTGGCCTGCGCGCTGTTCGTGCGGCGCATGAACCAGCTCTTCAGCGTCGAGCTGGTGGCGCTGCAGCCGCCGGTGATGACCTACAAGCTGCAGGGTGCGCTGTTCTTCGGCGCTGCGGCCAAGCTCGATCCGGCGCTGTCGGCGGTCGAGCGGGCGCCGCGCGGCATGACGGTGGTGCTCGACGCGATGCAGCTCTTTTTCATCGACGCCACCGGCCTCGATGCGCTGCGCCAGCTGCACCGCACGGTGCTCGCGCGCGGCGGGCTGCTGCAGGTCGATTCGCTGCAGCCGCAACCGAGCGCGGCCTTCGAGCGCTCCGGTTTCGCGGCCGAACTGGCGAGCGGCCAGCCGGGCCCGCCCGAGGACGAATTCCCCGCTGCCGCCGCGGTGCGCGACGGCGAGGGATCAACCGGGTTCAAGGACCGGTAAAATCCGCCCAGAGGTCCCACCGCCATGTCAATCTTCGCCCGCCCCCACTACAGCTCCGAAATCACCAACTTCATCGAAGAGATGAAGGAAAAGAAGCCGAGCCTCGAAGCCGAGCAGCGCGCCGGCCGTGCGCTGCTCTGGGACAAGCACCTGGATCGCAACCTGCTGACCGAATACAGCGAAGCCAAGGTGCCCCAGCAGCCCTACGTCTACCAGACGCGCGTGAAGTAAGTGGCCATCCGGCCCGTTCCGGGCACCGGCACCCGGCGCCAGGGCAAAGAAGCCGCGGCGGCGCCCGCCGACCACGCCAGCGAAAGCGACGTCGTCGCGGATGAAGGCCCCGCCGTCGTCGCGGCCATGCCCGAGGTCATCGACCAGGTCGCGCTCGCCCGGCTCTACGGCGAGCCGCTGTTCGCGCTGCCGAACGACCTCTACATCCCGCCCGAGGCGCTGCAGGTCTTTCTCGAGGCCTTCGAAGGCCCGCTGGATCTGCTGCTCTACCTGATCCGCAAGCAGAACTTCAACATCCTCGACATTCCGATGGCGGGACTCACCCGCCAGTACCTGAGCTACGTCGACGAGATTCGCCAGACCAACCTCGAGCTTGCCGCGGAGTACCTGCTGATGGCGGCGATGCTGATCGAGATCAAGTCGCGCATGCTGCTGCCGCCCAAGAAGTCGGCCGACGGCGACGAGGCCGAGGACCCGCGTGCCGAACTCGTGCGCCGGCTGCTCGAGTACGAGCAGACCAAGCTGCAAGCCGCATCGCTGGGCGCCATGCCGCAGGCCGGACGCGACTTCTGGAAGGCCCAGGTCTACATCGAGCAATCGCTCAAGCCGCGCTTTCCGGAGGTCAACGTGATCGACCTGCGCGAAGCCTGGGCCGACATCCTCAAGCGTGCCAAGCTGGTGCAGCACCACAAGATCTCGCGCGAGGAACTCAGCGTGCGCGAGCACATGAGCATCATCCTGCGCCATTTGCAGGGCCGGCAGTTCGTGGAGTTCGAGAAGCTGTTCGACGTCGGCCGCGGCACGCCGGTGCTGATCGTGACCTTCATCGCGATGCTCGAACTGGCGAAGGAAACACTGATCGACATCACGCAGGCCGAGGCCTTCGCGCCGATCTACGTCCGGCTGGCCTACGCGCCGGCCTGAACGCCGACCGGCGTATCGGCACCCCAGTGCCTGAACAGCCAGCCCACCGACAACCGAGAAATCAGACCCCGAGAGCCATGGCATACAGCGTCAAGGAAATCTTCTACACCCTGCAGGGCGAGGGCGGCCAGGCCGGCATGCCCGCCGTGTTCTGCCGTTTCGCCGGCTGCAACCTGTGGAGCGGCCGCGAGAGCGATCGCGACAGCGCCGTCTGCCGCTTCTGCGACACCGATTTCGTCGGAACCGACGGCACGCTGGGCGGCAAGTTCGCCGCAGCGGAATCGCTGGCGGACACGATTGCCGCGCAATGGCCGGCCGGCGACGCGGCGCATCGGCTGGTGGTGCTCACCGGCGGCGAGCCGCTGCTGCAGGTCGACGCTGCGCTGATCGCCGCGCTCCATGCACGGGGCTTTCGCATCGCCGTGGAAAGCAACGGCACCGTGCGCGCCCCCGAGGGCATCGACTGGCTGTGCATCAGCCCGAAGGCCGGCGCGCCATGGATCCAGCGCAGCGGACAGGAGCTCAAGGTGGTTTGGCCCCAGCCCGGCCTGGACCTGGACCTGCTGCAGGACGAAGGCCGTTTCGCGCACCGCTTCCTGCAGCCGATGGATGGCCCGGCGCAGGCCGAGCACATCGCGCTGTGCATCGACACCTGCCTGCGCCGCCCCGGCTGGCGCCTGAGCCTGCAGACGCACAAGCTCACCGGAATCCGCTGAAAACGAAGAAGACGCCGACCGACCATGTCCACGCCACCCCAAGTCACCCTCAGCCAGCGCTTCTTCTTCGATGCCGCGCACACCCTGCGGCGCGAGATCGAGGCCGAAGGCAGCCGCCGCATCCACGGCCACACCTACCAGGCGGAAGTCGCGGTGCGCGGACCGGTCGATGCCGCCACCGGCATGCTGGTCGACCTCGGCGTGCTGCGGGCCCACCTGCAAGCGGTGCGCGAGCGGCTCGACCATCACCTGCTCGACGACGTGCCGGGGCTGGGCCCTCCCACCCTGGAAAACCTCTGCCTGTTCATTGCCAGCGCCCTGGCCGGCATGCAGCCCCCGGCCACCCGGGTGCGGGTCTGGCGCGATGCGCTGGGCGACGCCTGCACGCTGGAGTTGTGAATGTTGCCCCCACGCTCCCCACTGCGTGTGGTTCGCTGCCCCCCGAGGGGGCCGCAGGCCGCCTTGGGGCGGCCCGGCGCCGGCCTGGAGCCCAGCCGATGATTCAGGGCTTCACGGTATTTCGACGCCCGGTTCGCGTCCCATCAGGCCGGCGACGGCGTCCACCGGCCGCACGCGACCATCGAGAACCGCCACCACGCCGTCCGAGATCGGCATCTCGACGCCCAGGTGGCGCGCGCGCTGCACCACGGTGCGCGCGCAGTAGACGCCTTCGGCCACATGGCCGAGCGATTGCACGGCCTGCGGCAGCGTGCATCCTCCGGCCAGCAACAGGCCGACCTTGCGGTTGCGCGACAGGTCGCCGGTCGCCGTGAGCACCAGGTCGCCGAGCCCGGAAAGGCCCATGAAGGTCTCGGGCCGGGCGCCGAGGGCCACTCCGAAGCGGGTCATCTCGGCCAGCCCGCGCGTGATCAGGGCGGCGCGGGCATTCAGGCCCAGACCCAGGCCGTCGGCCAGGCCGGTGGCGATCGCCAGCACGTTCTTCACCGCGCCGCCGACCTCGACCCCGACGATGTCCTCGTTGGCATAGACGCGCAGCGAAGGTCCATGGAAGGCCTCGACCAGTGCGGCGCGCACCAGCGCCAGGCGACTGGCCGCGACCAGCGCCGTCGGACGGCCGCGCGCCACCTCCTGCGCAAAACTCGGACCGCTCAGCACGCCGGCGCACAGCGCGGGTGCGACACGCAGCTGGATCTCGTGCGCCAGCAAGCCGATGTCGCCGCCACCTTCCCGAGCCGGCTCCACGCCCTTGGCCAGCCACGCCACCGGACAGGACAGACCCTGCAAGACCGAGAGCTGCTCGCGCAGGGCCGCCATCGGCGTCGCGATGATGACCAGTTCGGCGCCAGCCAAGGCTGCCGACGCGGCGCCCGACTGGACCGTCAACGAAGGCGCCAGTGGGATGCCGGGCAGGTAGCGCGCGTTTTCGCGGGCCGCCGACATGGCCCCGGCCTGGGCCGCGTCACGCGCCCAGAGCGTGACCGCATGGCGCCCGGCGGCATTGACCGCCAGGGCGGTGCCCCAGGCACCGGCGCCGAGCACGCAGATCCTCATCGGAAGCAGCGCCCGGTCAGCGGCCTACTGCGTGACGATCGGCGAAGCCTGGCCTGCCGCCTGGGCTTGCTGCTGCTCGAACATCGCCTGGAAGTTGATCTCCGCCAGGTGCACCGGCGGGAAACCGGCGCGCTGGATCACGTCCGCGACGTTGCTGCGCAGGTAGGGATAGACGATTTGCGGGCAGGCGATGCCGAGGATCGGCCCCATCTGGTCTTCCGGCAGGTTGCGGATCTCGAAGATGCCGGCCTGCTTGGCTTCGACCAGGAACACCGTCCGGTCCTGGATCTTGGTCTGCACGGTGGCCGCCACCGTGATCTCGAAAATGCCCTCGGTCACGGGCTGGGCGTCGACGCCGAGCTGGATGTCGACGGTGGGCTGTTCCTGCTCGATCAGGATGGCCGGCGAGTTGGGCTGCTCGAGCGACAGGTCTTTCAGGTAGACGCGCTGGATCTGGAAAATGGGAGCTTGTGCTTGCTGGTCGGCCATGCGGGACTTTCGAGGATCAAAACAAGGCCCGCCGGGGAATCCCCGCAGCGGGCTTTCGATAAAGAGGTAGCCGGGCATTATCGCCCGGCCGGACGGAGGCAGGACTCAGGCGCCCCGCAGCAGCGGCACCAGGCCGCCCCGGCCGTCCAGCGCGATCAGGTCGTCGCAGCCGCCGACATGGGTGTTGCCAATGAAGATCTGCGGCACCGTGCGCCGGTGGGTCAGGCCCATCATCGTGCTGCGTGCCTTGGGGTCGCTGTCGATCCGGACCTCCTCGATGTGCTCGACGCCCTTGGCCTTGAGGATCTGTTTCGCGCGAATGCAGTAGGGGCAGACGGCGGTGGTGTACATCTTGACGGCTTGCATCGTGTCTTCTATCCGGTGATCCGATCGAGGGGTTCAGGGCGTTCAGCGGGGTTCAGGCCTTCTCAAGCGGAAGATTAGCGTCTTTCCAGGATTTGAGCCCGCCGGCGACGGCTTGGGCCTGCTCGTAGCCGAGCTTCCTGGCGGTGGCGACGGCGCGCTGGGCGCGCGCGCCGCTCGCACAGACAAGCAACAGTGGCAACGACTTGTTCTTCACCGCGGCAGGAAGCTTCTGCTCGAGCTCGTTGAGCGGCACGTTCTTTGCTCCGGTCACGTGGCCAGCGGCGAATTCTTCCGGCTCGCGCACGTCCACGACCACCGCCCGCTGTCGATTGATGAGCTGCACTGCGCCCTGGGCGGTGAGCGAGCCGGCATTGGCACCGCGCACCATCGGCCAGGCCAGCATGCCGCCCGAGCTGAGCGCAATCAGGATCAGCAGCCAGTTGTCGACTATGAATTTCACGGTATTCCTTGAGTGGCAAACCCCCGATTTTAGAATGGCGGCTTTCCGCTCGCGCACGCAAAGGCCTCTCCCATGCACAAACTGGTACTGATTCGCCATGGCGAATCGACCTGGAATCTCGAAAACCGCTTCACCGGCTGGACCGATGTCGACCTGACGCCGGCCGGTGTCGAGCAGGCCAAGCAAGCCGGGCGCCTCCTCAAGGCCGAGGGCTACGACTTCGACGTCGCGTTCACCAGCGTTCTCAAGCGCTCCACCCGCACCCTGTGGCACACGCTCGATGAACTCGACCGCACCTGGCTGCCGGTGGTCCATTCCTGGCGCCTCAACGAGCGCCACTACGGTGGCCTGCAGGGCTTGAACAAGGCCGAAACCGCCAAGAAATACGGCGATGCCCAGGTCCTGGCCTGGCGCCGCAGCTACGACACGCCGCCGCCGCCGCTCGAGCCCACGGATCCGCGCAGCGAACGCGGGGATCCGCGCTACGCCAAGCTCATGCCCGAGCAGATCCCGCTGACCGAATGCCTCAAGGACACGGTGGCGCGCGTGCTGCCCTTCTGGAACGAATCGATGGCACCGGCCATCCGGGCCGGCCGGCGGCTGGTGGTCGCGGCGCACGGCAACTCGATCCGGGCTCTGGTCAAATACCTCGACGGCATTTCGGACGAAGCCATCGTGGGGCTGAACATTCCCAATGGCATCCCGCTGGTCTACGAACTCGATGACGAACTCAAGCCGCTGCGCCACTACTATCTCGGGGATGCCGATGCGGCCGAGAAAGCCGCTGCAGCGGTGGCCGCCCAGGCCAGGAATTGACGAAATTTTATAATCGCCGAGGGTTCAAGGAACCCCGGACCACAACTTGCTTCCAAGCTGTGTATATTGCTTGACAGGCGACAAGGACACCGACACATGGGTCAGAAAATGAAGATTACCGGCTGGGTTGCCGCAGGCGCATTTGCCGGCGTACTGACCACAGTCTCGTTACAGACGGTTGCACGAGGCGCCGTGGCGCCGCTGCCGCTCGAAGAACTGCAGCAGCTCGCCGCGGTTTTCGGCATGGTCAAGACCGACTATGTCGAGCCGGTCGATGACAAGAAGCTCATCGACGACGCCATCTCGGGCATGGTGGCGGGGCTGGACCCCCACTCGCAGTACTTCGACAAGAAGTCCTTCAAGGAATTTCGCGAAGGCACCACCGGCCGCTTCGTCGGCGTGGGCATCGAGATTTCCCAGGAAGACGGGCTGATCAAGGTCGTTTCCCCGATCGAAGGCTCGCCCGCCTTCCGTGCCGGCCTGAAGCCCAATGACCTGATCACCAAGATCGACGACACGGCCGTGCGCGGCCTGTCGCTGAACGACGCGGTCAAGAAGATGCGCGGCGAGGCCAACACCAAGGTACAGCTGACCATCTTCCGCAAGGACGAGAACCGGACCTTCCCGATCTCCATCACGCGCGAGGAGATCCGCACTCAATCGGTCCGCGGCAAGGAGCTCGAGCCGGGCTACGCCTGGATCCGCGTGTCGCAGTTCCAGGAACGCACGGTGGACGACTTCGTCAAGAAGGTCGAGGAAATCTACAAGCAGGACCCAAACCTCAAGGGGATGGTGCTCGACCTGCGCAACGACCCGGGCGGCCTGCTCGACGCAGCCGTGGCGATCTCCTCCGCCTTCCTGCCGCAGAACGTGACCGTGGTGTCCACCGACGGCCAGCTCGCGGAAAGCAAGGCTGTCTACAAGGCCGCGCCGGAGTTCTACCAGCGCCGCGCCGGCAGCGACCCGCTGCGCGACCTGCCCGCCGGCCTGAAGTCGGTGCCGCTGGTGGTGCTCGTCAACGAAGGATCGGCGTCCGCCAGCGAAATCGTCGCCGGGGCGCTGCAGGACCACAAGCGCGGCATCATCATGGGCAGCCAGACCTTCGGCAAGGGCTCGGTGCAGACCGTGCGGCCGCTGGGTCCCGATACCGGCCTGAAGATCACCACTGCGCGCTACTACACGCCGAGCGGCGCCTCGATCCAGGCCAAGGGCATCGTGCCGAACGTGCTGGTCGACGAGACTGCCGAGGGCAGCCCCTTTGCCGTGCTGCGCATGCGCGAGGCCGATCTCGAGAAGCACCTGGCCAGCGGCCAGGGGCCCGAAAGCAAGGACCCCGAGCGCGAAAAGGCCCGCGACGAGGCACGCAAGCGCCTCGAGGAAGAAGCCAACAAGCCGCCGCAAGAGCGCAAGGTCCCTGAGTTCGGCGCTGCCGACGATTTCACGCTGGCCCAGGCCATCAACCGCCTGAAGGGTGCTCCGGTGCTCGTGAGCAAGTCCCAGGTCATCGTCGAGAACAAGGAAGAAAAGAAGGACAACTGATTCCGGCCAGCTCCCTCGGGGGCCACCGACCGGGATCGGTACCCAGCGGATGGAAGACCAGGACCTGCTGCGCTACTCGCGCCACATCCTGCTGGAAGAGTTCGGCATCGACGGTCAGGCGCGCGTCAGTGCGGCCCATGCGCTGGTCATCGGTGCTGGCGGCCTGGGCTCCCCGGCCCTGCTCTATCTTGCCGCGGCCGGCGTCGGCCGCATCACGCTGGTCGATGGCGACGACCTCGACCTGAGCAACCTGCAGCGTCAGATCGCCCACGCCACGGATCGCGTGGGACGCTCCAAGGTCGACTCGGCGGCCGAGGCGATGCGCGCGATCAATCCGGATACCGCCATCACGACGCTGCGCCAGCGCGCCGACGACGCGCTGCTCTCGGTGCTGGTGGCCGATGCCGACGTGGTGCTCGACTGCAGCGACAACTTCGCCACCCGGCAGGCGGTGAACCGGGCCTGTGTGGCCCGGCGCAAGCCGCTGGTGGCGGGTGCCGCGATCCGCTTCGATGGCCAGCTGAGCGTCTACGACACGCGCGATCCGGCCTCGCCGTGTTACGCCTGCCTGTTCCCGCCCGAGGCGAGCTTCGAGGAAACGCGCTGCGCGGTGCTGGGTGTGTTCGCGCCGGTGGTCGGCACCATCGGCACCCTGCAGGCCAGCGAGGCGCTCAAGCTGGTCGCCGGCATCGCCCCGTCGCTGGCGGGCCGCTTGTTGATGTTCGACGGCCGGCGCACCTCCTTCGATACGCTCCAGGTCGCGCGCGATCCGCATTGCAGCGTGTGCAGCCACCGCCCGGGCCCGGATGCCCTCAGGCAAGCGACCTGAGGCGGCGTAAGAACACGCCTACAGCCCGCCGGCGCGGAACGCTGCATGATGCGCACACACAAGCGGACGCATCGCGATGACAGCTTCCCTCGGGGTAGCGGGGTCAGCGAAGCCGGCCAAGAGGGCACCGGTTCTCATGGACCCACGATTGAAAACCTACATCGTCGAAGACAACGTCACGATTCGCGAGAACCTGGTCGGCACGCTGGAGGAACTGACCTGCATCTCGACCGTCGGATATGCGGAGACCGAGGACGAAGCCACCCGCTGGCTGACGGACCACTGCGACGAATGGGAGCTTGCGATCGTCGACCTCTTCCTGAAGCAAGGCAGCGGCCTGGGCGTGCTGCAGACCTGCCTGGCGCGCCGGCCGAACCAGAAGGTGGTGGTCCTGAGCAATTACGCCACGCCCGACATACGCAAGCGCTGCGCCCAGTTCGGCGTCGACGCGGTGTTCGACAAGTCCAATGAAATCGACGGGCTGATCGACTTCTGCATCGAGCAGACGACCGCCCTGCGGCGCGGCCATTCGAGCCGCCGATGATGCGGGCCATCAGGCCGGCGCCGGGCCGCCCGCGCGGCGAAGTCCGCGCTGCGCGCAGACGGGCGGCCTGCTGACACCCCCTCGGGGGGCAGCGAACCACACGCAGTGGGGAGCGTGGGGGCCTTCTAGAGCTCGCTGCCGTCCTTCAGCACGCGCATCTTGTAGACCAGCCGCACGCTCGCGTGGCGCGGGTCGCTGTTGCGCTGGGCATAGACGTCGGAATCGCCCTGGACCCAGGCGGCATAGGCGCTGCCAGGGTCGTAGGAAGCCAGCTCGGGACCGAAGGTGCCGCGCCCCCAGGCCAGGATCTGGGCAAAGGCGGCGGCGCCCAGGTCGGGCAGCTGGTCGGTGGGGGCGGACCATTCGACGCGGCGCAGCTCGTCGCCGGCAAAGTAGAACACCGGCTCGAAGGGCAGCCCGGCGATGATGCTTGGCGCCGCGCGCCAGCTGCCCGCCAGCCCGCCGGCCAGGCGCTGCGGGCGCTGCACATGCTCCAGTCCCGGGAGCGCCGCGCGCAGTTCGTCGGCCGACATGCCCAGGTGCACG
>DASXKG010000242.1:0-7945 GCA_036496965.1 Variovorax sp. | reverse complement strand
ACGGCGCGCCTGGGCGTCGAAGGCGACGAGGCGCGCCAGACCCTGCGCATCGCCGCCACCCCGCTGGTGTCTTCGCACCTGCTGCCGCATGTCTTCCAGGAATTCCGCGGCCACCATCCGAGCGTGCGCCTGAAGCTCTTCGATGCCGACCTGCGCGAGGTCGAGGCGATGGTGGCCCAGGGCGAGGCCGATCTCGGGCTGGGCTTCTTCTTCAAGGCCGCGCCCGGGCTGCAGCGAACGCCCGTTGGGCGGTTCCAGCTCATGCGCGTGCTGGCGGCCCCGGCCGACGAGCCCGTCTCGTCAGCCGTGGGGAGCGCGCCCTGGTCGTCGCTGCGCGCCGTCGAATTGATCGGACTGCCGCAGAGCAATCCGATCCAGAAGGTGATCGACCTGCACCTGGGCGCGATCGGCCGCAGCGACACGCAGCGCACGGCTTTCAACTTTTTCGGCACGCTGATCTCGATGGTCGAGGCCGGCTTCGGCACGGCCGTCATGCCGACCTTCGCGCTCGCCGCCTGCCGCCGCCACCGCGTGCGAGCGGAACTGCTGGTCAAGCCCCGGGTGAACATGGACTTCTACCGCATCACGCGGCGCGGCACGCAGGAGACCGAGGCCATGCGGGCCTTCGCCGAGACGCTGGCCGGTGCGTTGCCGGCGCTGTCGCGTTAGGCTTGCCGGATGGCGAACGACCGGAGCAATTCCCGATGAATCTTCACACCTGGCTGATCTACCTGCTGGCGGCCATCGGCCTGTCGCTGTCACCCGGCCCGAATGGCCTGCTGGCCCTCACGCATGGCGCCTTGCACGGGCGACGCAAGACGCTCTACACCATCTTCGGCGGGGCCTGCGGCTTCATCGCCGTGATCGCGCTGTCGATGTTCGGCATCGGCGCGCTGCTTCAGGCCTCGCTGGTGTGGCTCGCGGTGCTGAAGTGGCTGGGCGGCGCCTACCTGCTGTGGCTCGGCATCCAGGTCTGGCGCGCGCCGCCGATCGGCATCGAGGTGCGGGCGCCGGCTGCTGCCCGCGGGGGCTGGTCGATGTTCCGCCAGGGCGCGCTGTCGGCGCTGACCAATCCGAAGGGCATCCTGTTCTTCGCGGCCTTCCTGCCGCAGTTCATCGACCCGGCGCGCAGCCTGTGGCTGCAGTTCGCGATCATGGCCGGCAGCTTCGCCTTGATCGAGATCGCGACCGAGCTCTTCATCGCCAGCATGGCGCACCGCATCAGTCCCTGGCTGGCACGGGTCGGGCGGCGCTTCAACCAGGCCTGCGGCGGGATCTTCATCGCGATCGGCATCGCGCTGCCCCTGCGCAACTGAGGCGCGCCCTCAAAGCTTGAAGTCGTAGTCCACCGTGATCGGTGCGTGGTCGCTGAAGCGGATCGACTTGAAGATCGTCTCGGTGCGGGCCAGCGCGGCGAGCCGGGGCGTGGCGAGGTGGTAGTCCAGGCGCCACCCGACGTTGTTGGCCCAGGCCTGCCCCCGGTTGCTCCACCAGGTATAGGCGTCGCCCGTGGTGTCGGGCTTGAGCAGGCGGTAGACGTCGACCAGGCCCGCGCCTTCGGCACCGGCGTCGAGCAGCTTCGTCATCCAGGCCCGCTCCTCGGGCAGGAAGCCGCTGTTCTTCTGGTTGCCGCGCCAGTTCTTCAGGTCGATCTCGCGGTGCGCGATGTTGATGTCGCCGCACAGGATGAAGTCGCGCTCTCGCTTCAATGCGACCAGGTGCGGGAAGAAGCCCTTCAGGAAGCGGAACTTCGCGGCCTGCCTTTCCTCGCCCGACGAGCCGCTCGGGAAGTAGCAGCTGATCACCGACAGCTTGCGCCGGGGGGTGTCGAAGCGCAATTCCAGGTAGCGGCCCTCGGCATCGAATTCGGCATCGCCCCAGCCGACCACGATGTCGCTCGGCGCGTGCCGGGTGTAGATCGCCGTGCCCGCATAGCCCTTCTTCTCGGCGAAGTGAAAATGGCCCGGCAGGCCCGCCATCCGTTCGAAGCGGCCTGCCACGTCGCTGGCCTGGACGCGGATCTCCTGCATGCAAATACAATCCGGCGCCAGTTCAGCCACCCAGTCGGCCACGCCTTTGGTGGCTGCCGAACGCAGGCCGTTGAGGTTGAGGCTGGTCAGTTTGAACACGAGGTATTCCCTATGGCTGGAGAGATCGGAAAGGGCGGCGAAAGCGGCGAATCCCCCGCGTTGGCGCAGGCCTTCGTGCAGTTCGCGCTGGACTCGGGTGTGCTGCGCTTCGGCGAGTTCAAGACCAAGGCCGGCCGCATGAGCCCGTACTTCTTCAATGCCGGCCTGTTCGACGATGGCGCCAAGCTGGCCCGGCTGGCCGGATTCTATGCAGACCGCCTGCTCGCCAGCGGCCTGGCCTTCGACATGATCTTCGGCCCGGCCTACAAGGGCATCCCGCTGGGCGCCACCGTGGCGGCCGAACTCGCGCGCCGCGGGCGCAACCTGCCCTTCGCCTACAACCGCAAGGAAGTCAAGGACCACGGCGAAGGCGGCATGCTGGTCGGTGCGCCGCTCAAGGGCCGGGTGCTGATCATCGACGACGTGATGTCCGCCGGGACCGCCGTGCGGGAGTCGATCGCCGCGATCCGCGCCGCCGGGGCCGAGCCGCATGCCGTGGCCATCGCACTGGACCGCCAGGAAAAGGCGACGGAAGACGGCGTCGACGTCGACCACAGCGCCGTGCAATATGTACGCAACCAGCTCGGCCTTGCGGTAATTTCCATCGCAACGCTTGACGACTTGTTACAGTATCTGTCGGGCCGGGCCGATAAGGATCTGGACGGGCATCGCGAACGCGTGCTGGCCTACCGGGCGCGTTACGGCGCAGGCTGATTCTTTCACCTCGGAAGGACCGAAGTTGGCGAGCAAGCAAGCACTGATGGCATTCATGGCGCTTTCGCTGGCCGTTGTCGGCGCGGTGCAGGCGCAGACTCCCCGTGCGCCGGCAGCGTCGACAGGGCCGCCCGGCGGCGGCATCTACAGTTGCACCGACAGCAAGGGCCACATCATCACGGCCGACCGGCCGATCGCGGACTGCAACGACCGCGAGCAGCGCGAACTCAATCCGAGCGGCACCACGCGGCGCACCATCGAGCCCACCTACACCGCACGCGAAGTGGCGGAGCACGAGGAACGCGACCGCCAGGCGCAGCAACTGGCGGCGCGGCAGCTCGAGGATCGGCGCCGCGAGCGGGCGCTGCTGGTGCGCTATCCGAATGCCGCCGCGCACGACCACGAGCGTGCCGAAGCGCTGGTCCAGATCGATGCAGTGATCCGGGCCGCCCAGACGCGCCTGCGCGAACTGGCGGAAGACCGCAAGAAGATCGACGACGAACTCGAGTTCTACAAGAGCGACCCGAGCAAGGCGCCCGATTCGGTGCGCCGCAAGCTCGATGACAACGCCAAGAGCGTCGCGGTGCAGAACCGCTTCATCGGCGATCAGGAAGACGAGAAGAAGCGGCTCAACGCGCGCTTCGACGAGGAACAGGCGCGCCTGAAGCCGCTCTGGGCCGCCAACGCCTCGGCGGCCCAGGCCGGGGCAGCGCGCTGACGGGCGCCGCCGTCCTCAGCCCAGCCTGGCCTTCAGCAGCGCATTGACCTGCGCCGGGTTGGCCTTGCCCTGGCTGGCCTTCATGACCTGTCCGACCAGGGCGTTGAAGGCGCGGTCCTTGCCGGCGCGGTATTCGTCGATGCTCTTCGGGTTGGCCGCCAGCACGCCATCGATGATCTTGTCCAGCGCGCCCGAGTCGCTCATCTGCTTCAGGCCCTCGGCCTCGATGACCGCGTCGACGTCCTGGGCTGCGCCGGTCCAGAGCCGGTCGAAGACCTGGCGCGCCGCGCTGTTCGACACCGTGCCGTCGCCGATGCGCCCGATCAGCCGCGCCAGCTGGGCCGCCGCCACCGGCGCCTCGGTGATCGCGATGTCCTGCTGGTTCAGGCGGCGCGCGATTTCGCCGGTGATCCAGTTGCTGGCCAGCTTGGCGTTGGCGCCGGCGGCCACCGCGCTCTCGAAGTACTGCGCCAGCGCGGGGTTCTGGGTGAGCAGGGCCGCGTCGTAGGCCGACAGGCCATGCTCGCGTCCATAGCGCTCGGCCATCGCGCGCGGCAGCTCGGGCATCTCGGCACGCACGCGCTCGATCCAGTCGGGGGCGATCACCAAGGGCGGCAGGTCGGGGTCGGGGAAGTAGCGGTAGTCGGCCGCGTCTTCCTTGGTCCGCATGGCGCGCGTCTCGCCGCTGTCGGGGTCGAACAGCACCGTGGCCTGCTGGACCGCGCGGCCGTCCTCGAGCTCCTCGATCTGCCAGCGGATCTCGTAGTCGATCGCCTGCTGCATGAACTTGAAGCTGTTCAGGTTCTTGATCTCGCGCCGGGTGCCGAGCTTGCCGCCGGGCTTGCGCACCGACACGTTGGCATCGCAGCGGAAACTGCCTTCCTGCATGTTGCCGTCGCAGATGCCGATCCAGGTGACGATCTTGTGCAGCTCGCGCGCATAGGCCACGGCCTCGGCGGTGGAGCGCATGTCGGGCTCGGTGACGATCTCCAGGAGCGGCGTGCCGGCGCGGTTCAGGTCGATGCCCGACTGGCCGACGAAGTCCTCGTGCAGCGACTTGCCGGCGTCTTCCTCGAGGTGCGCGCGCACCAGGCGCACGGTCTTGGGCTCGTCGCCGAGGAAGAAGCCGACCGAGCCGCCCTGCACCACCGGAATCTCGAACTGGCTGATCTGGTAGCCCTTGGGCAGGTCGGGGTAGAAGTAGTTCTTGCGCGCGAACACGCTGCGCGGCGCGATCGTCGAGCCCAGCGCCAGGCCGAGCCTGATGGCCCGTTCGACCGCACCCTTGTTCATCACTGGCAGGGTGCCGGGCAGCGCCAGGTCGACCGCGCAGGCCTGCGTATTGGGCTCGGCGCCGAAGGCGGTCGAGGCCCGGCTGAAGATCTTCGAGGCGGTGGACAACTGGGCATGGGTCTCGAAGCCGATCACGACTTCGTAGCCCCGGACCAGCGGGCCGGTCGGCCGGCCGGCCTGCAATGCCTCGGTGCTGCTTTGCTGGTTTGTCATTTCAATAGCCCTCCGGTCGGCGCTGGTGCCAGTCGGTGGCCTCTTGGAAGCGGTGCGCGGCGTTCAGCAGCTTGGCTTCGGCGCAGTAGTTGCCGATCAGCTGCAGGCCGACCGGCATGCCGCCGTCGAAGCCGGCCGGCACGCTCATGCCGGGCAGGCCGGCCAGCGAGGCGGGCAGGGTGAAGATGTCGGCCAGGTAGTCGGCCACCGGATCGCCGCCATGCTCGCCCAGCTTCCAGGCCACGCTGGGGGCGGCCGGACCGGCGATCAGGTCGCATTGCGCGAAGGCCTGCTGGAAGTCGTCGGCGATCATCCGTCGCACCTTCTGCGCCTGCAGGTAGTAGGCATCGTAGTAGCCGTGCGAGAGCACGTAGGTGCCGATCATGATGCGCCGCTTGACCTCATCGCCAAAGCCTTCCTCGCGGGTCTGGCCGTACATGTCGGCCAGGTCGCGGTAGTGCGCCGCGCGGTGGCCGAACTTGACGCCGTCGAAGCGGCTCAGGTTGCTCGAGGCCTCGGCCGCGGCAATGATGTAGTAGACCGGGATCGACAGTTCGGTGCGCGGCAGGGTGATCTCGACCCGGCGCGCGCCCAGCTTCTCGTATTCGGCCAACGCGGCCTCGACCGCGGCGCGCACGCCCGGCGCGACGCCGTCGCCCAGGAACTCCCGGGGCACGCCGATGCGCACGCCGTCCAGCGAATCGGCCAGGCGCAGCGAGAAATCTTCCGCCGGCCGGTCGAGCGAGGTCGAGTCGCGTGCCGGGTCGGGGCCGCACATCGCCGACAGCAGCAAGGCGCAGTCCTCGGCCGAGCGCGCCATCGGGCCGGCCTGGTCGAGGCTGGAAGCAAAGGCCACCATGCCGTAGCGCGAGGCGCGGCCGTAGGTCGGCTTGATGCCGGTCACGCCGCAGAAGGAGGCCGGCTGGCGGATCGAGCCGCCGGTGTCGGTCCCGGTGGCCGCCGGCGCCAGGCCGGCGGCCACGGCCACCGCGCTGCCCCCGGACGAGCCGCCGGGAATGCGCGATGTGTCCCAGGGATTGCGCACCGGCACGGCCTGCTCGAAGCCGACCGCCGGCACCGCCACGTTTTCGTTGGACGATCCCATCGCGAATTCGTCGCAGCTGAGCTTGCCCAGCGTCACGGCGCCGGCCTCGGCCAGCTTGCGCACCACGGTGGCGTCGAAGGGCGAGCGATAGCCGGCCAGGATGCGCGAGCCGGCGCTGGTCGGCCAGTCGGCGGTGACGAAGATGTCCTTGTGCGCGATCGGCACGCCGGTCAGCGCGGCGCCGGTCCCGGCGGCAAGGCGCGCGTCGGCCGCGCCGGCCTGGGCCAGCGTCAAGGCATCGTCGACCGCCAAGAAGGCACCGAGCGCCTGGTGCCGGCGCATCCGCCCCAACTGGTGCTGCGCGGCCTCGACGGCGGAAACCTTGCGCTCGCGCAGGGCGCCGGCGAGCGCCGCCACGCCCATTTCATGGATCTCCGTGGTCATTCGATAACTTTCGGGACCAGGAAGAGGCCCATTTCGACGGCCGGCGCGCTGCGCTGGTTGGCTTCGCGGTTGTTCGGCTCGCTGACCACGTCCTCGGCCAGCCGCAACGTGACATCCCGGACCGTGGCGACCGGGTGGGCAAGCGGCTCGACACCACTGGTGTCGACCGCGCGCATGCGCTCGACCAGCTCGAAGAAGCCGTTGATCTGGCCGAGCATCCGCTCGCTTTCGGCCGGCGCCAACTGGAGACGGGCGAGCGTGGCGATGCGCGCGATATCTGAGGAAGTGAGGGACATCGGGAGGAAAAGGGGCAGGGCGGACGTGAAAAACGTGGGCGCTCGCAACCCGTAAAGGTGAGTCGAATGTCAGGAGTGGCAGGGGATTCGGTTATTATCCCGCCTTTGCCGCAACCCCCGCTAACGCGGCGGCATTTGCCGCAAAAACGTTTCAACCCCCCCGTCAAAGACCCAGCAAGAGGGCGATGGCCTGCCGACGCGCATGCCGTGCTCCAGAGGATTCCACATGTTTGGAGCTTTTCGTCGGTACTTTTCGACCGACCTCGCGATCGATCTCGGCACCGCCAACACCCTGATTTTCGCCCGCAACAAGGGCATCGTCCTGGACGAGCCGTCGGTCGTCGCGATCCGCCACGAGGGCGGCCCGCATGGCAAGAAAGTGATCCAGGCGGTCGGCCGCGAGGCCAAGGCCATGCTGGGCAAGGTGCCCGGCAACATTGAGGCCATCCGTCCCATGAAGGATGGCGTGATCGCCGATTTCGTGATCACCGAGCAGATGATCAAGCAGTTCATCAAGATGGTGCATCCGCGCTCGCTGCTCACGCCCAGCCCGCGCATCATCATCTGCGTGCCCTGCGGCTCGACCCAGGTCGAGCGCCGCGCCATCAAGGACGCGGCCGAAGCCGCCGGCGCCACCTCGGTCTACCTGATCGAGGAGCCCATGGCCGCGGCGATCGGCGCCGGCCTGCCGGTGTCGGAAGCCAGCGGCTCGATGGTGGTCGACATCGGCGGCGGCACCACCGAGGTCGGCGTGATCTCGCTCGGCGGCATGGTCTACAAGGGCAGCGTGCGCGTCGGCGGCGACAAGTTCGACGAAGCCATCATCAACTACATCCGGCGCAACTACGGCATGCTGATCGGCGAGCCGACGGCCGAGATGATCAAGAAGAGCATCGGCTCGGCCTTCCCCGGCTCCGAGGTGAAGGAGATCGAGGTCAAGGGCCGCAATCTCTCCGAAGGCGTGCCGCGCTCGTTCACGATCTCCTCGAACGAGATCCTGGAAGCGCTCACCGATCCGCTCAACCAGATCGTCTCGAGCGTCAAGAACGCGCTCGAGCAGACGCCGCCCGAGCTCGGCGCCGACATCGCCGAG
>DASXKG010000241.1:0-2834 GCA_036496965.1 Variovorax sp. | reverse complement strand
CCTGCGGCGACGCTGCAATCGACGCTCGATGCGATGCACGGCGACGCCGCGCAGCCCGACGGCCGCGTGTTCCGGCGCGCGCTGGCCGCGCCGTTCTTTGCGGTCAAGGTCACCGGTGCGCTGTTCCACACGCAGGGCGGCCTCGATATCGCGACCGACGCGCGCGTGCTGCGCCAGGACGGCACGCCGCTGCCCAACCTGCTGGCGGCTGGCGGTGCGGCGGGCGGTGTCTCGGGCGACGAGGTCTGGGGCTATCTCTCGGGCAACGGCTTGCTGAGCGCGGTCGCCGGCGGCTACATCGCCGCGCGCACAGCCGCTTCGCTGATCGACGAAAGGAAGGAATCCGATGGCCCATGAATCGTTCAAGGCGCGCCTGGCGCGCGCCGACATCGTGCTGGCGCCGGGCGTCTACGACGCCCTGAGCGCGCTGGTGGCCGAGCAGGCCGGCTTCGAGGCGCTCTACCTGTCGGGCGCCTCGATTGCCTACACCCGGCTGGCCCGCTCCGACATCGGCCTGACCACCTTCACCGAGGTCGAGGACACGCTCGCTCGCATCACCGAGCGCGTCGGCCTGCCGGTGATCGTCGATGCCGACACCGGCTTCGGCAACGCACTGAACACCCAGCGCACGGTGCGCGGCTTCGAACGTGCCGGCGCCGCCATGATCCAGATCGAGGACCAGGGCTTCCCGAAGCGCTGCGGCCATCTCGACGGCAAGACCGTGGTGCCCGAGCGCGAGATGGTCGGCAAGCTGCAGGCGGCGCTCGATGCGCGCACCTCGGGCGACACGCTGATCCTGGCGCGCACCGATGCCGTCGCGGTCGAGGGGCTGGACGCGGCGCTCGACCGCGCGCAAGCCTATCTGGAGACCGGCGTGGATGCGCTCTTCATCGAGGCTTTGCGCTCTCCCGCACAGATGGACCTGGCCTGCCAGCGCTTCGCCCACCGCGTGCCGCTGCTCGCGAACATGGTCGAGGGCGGCAAGACCCCGGTGCGGGACGCGGATGCGCTGCAGGCGCACGGCTTTCGCATCGCGATCTTCCCGGGCGGCACGGCGCGTGCGGTGGTCCATACGCTGCAGGGCTACTACGCGAGCCTGCATGCGCATCGCACGACGCAGCACTGGCGCGACCGGATGCTGGACTTCGACGGGCTCAACGAGGTGATCGGGACGCCGGAGCTGATGGCGACGGGGCGCCGCTACGAATGAGCCCGGGCGGTCGACGCGGCGCGCGGCGCAGCCCATAGAATCGCCCCCCGCCCAGATCGCGCCGCAGCGCGGGCGCTTCGCCACATGCCCCACATCCTCGTCGACTGCCTCGTCAAGCGCTACCGCATTTCCGAGCGCGACCCGGGCATCCTCGGAGCGATCCGCGGGGTGCTGCACCGGCGCCACCGCACGGTCGAGGCGCTGTCCGGGGTGAGCTTTGCGCTGGAGCGCGGCGAACTGCTCGGCTTCATCGGCCCGAACGGCGCCGGCAAGTCGACCACCATCAAGATCCTGGCCGGCATCCTGCGCCCCGACGGCGGGCGGGTGGAGGTCGATGGGCGCGATCCGTTCCAGGACCGCGAGCGGCATGTCGGCCGCATCGGCGTGGTGTTCGGCCAGCGCACGCAACTGTGGTGGGATCTGCCGGTGGGCGAGGGCTTCGACCTGCTGCGCGACATCTACCGGGTCGAGCCGGCGCGCTACCGCCGCACGCGCGACGACCTGGTCGCCATGCTGAAGCTCGACCGCCTGCTCGACCAGCCGGTGCGCCAGCTGTCGCTCGGCCAGCGCATGCGCGCCGAGATCGCCGCGGCGCTGCTGCACGAGCCCGACCTGCTGTTCCTGGACGAGCCGACCATCGGCCTGGATGCGCCCTCGAAGCTCGCGGTGCGCGATTTCGTGCGCCGCGCCAACCGCGAGCGCGGTACCACCGTGCTGCTGACCACCCACGACATGCATGACGTCGAGGCGCTGGCCGAGCGGGTGATCGTCATCGGCCACGGTCGCGTGCTGACCGACGGTCCGGTCGAGGCGCTGCGCGCGCAAGTGCTGGCCGAGCGCCGGCTGGTGGTGGATTTCGCAAGCGCTGCGCCGGCGCTGGTCGAATTGCCCGGCGTGCGGATGCTGTCGTGCGAAGGGCGCAGCGCGGTGCTGGGCTTCGACCCGGCGCGCGTCAACGCGCCGGCCCTGATCGCGCGCATCGCGGCCGAGCATGCGATCGAGGACATACGGCTCGAAGGCCTGGCCATCGAGGAGGTGGTCTCGCGCTTCTACGCCATGCATGGAGCAGGTGAAGCATGACCCTCCCTGAGGCCGTGCGGCCCTACGCCGCCGCCTTTGCCTCGCGCTTCCTGCAGATGCTGCAGTACCGCACGGCGGCGCTGGCGGGTTTTGCCACCCAATGCTGGTGGGGTGGCATCAAGGTGATGGTGCTGGCGGCCTTCTATGGCAGCGCCGCGGCCGAGCGCGTGCCGATGACGCTGGCGCATGCCATCACCTACACCTGGCTCGCCCAGGGCCTGCTGACCTTGCTGCCCTGGGCCGGCGATCCGGAGGTGGCGCAGGCGGCGCGAAGCGGCTCGATCGCCTACGACCGGCTGCGCCCGGTCGACGCCTACGCGCTCTGGTACGCGCGCAGCGCGGGCTGGATCGCGGCGCGGGTGCTGCCGCGGCTGGCGCTGATGGTGGGCTTTGCCGCGGTCGCGCTGCCGCTGCTGGGCTGGGGCGAGTGGGGCTGGCAATTGCCGCAGGACGCCGCGGCGGCCGTGGCCTTCGCGCTCTCCTCGGGGCTGGCGCTGCTGCTGTCGGCCTCGATGGTGATGCTGCTCAACGTGGCGGCCGTGGC
>DASXKG010000240.1:0-2862 GCA_036496965.1 Variovorax sp. | reverse complement strand
CCTGATCGGCTCGACGCCCTCGGAATTGGCCGATGCCTACGGCAACTGCGCGCAATACATGGTCGGGCGCGACTGGTCGCGCCAGTGGGGCCGCGACACCGACCTGGGCACCTTCAAGTACGCCGACACTGGCTGGAACGCGCAGGGCGGACTCATGGCCGCCTGGCATGCGCGCGAGGGCATTCGCGGCATCCGCAACATCTTCGACACGGACAGCTACGCGCAGGTGTTCCAGGGCGTGGTCCTCAACCCTGAAGCAATGCTCGCGGACCGTGGCAGTGCGTGGTACCTGCCCGAGACTTCGATCAAATTCTGGCCCTGCTGCCGCTGGATCCACTACGCGCTCACGGCCTTCGACGAGGTGATGCGACGCCACGAACTGCGCCCGGAAGAGATCGAGGCCATCGATCTGCGGTCGTTTCCGATGATCCCGTATCCGCGCTTTTCCGATGACGGTGATCCGCCCAACCTGGTGGCAGCAACCTTCAGCTTCGCGCACGCTGCGGCGATGGTGGCGCTTGGTGTGCCGCCCGGTCCCGAGTGGTTCACCGACGAGAACATGCAGGGCGAGGAGGCGCGCGCCATGCGCCGCCGGGTGCGCCTGGGCAACGAAGAGAAGGGCTACGACCCGAAAACCTGGGGCCTCGAACAGAAGGTGCTGAAGGTGCCGTCGCGCGCCGTGGTGCGCGCCCGCGGACGCGAATTCACGGCCGAGAGCGACTTCGCCTTCGGCGACAGCTGGGACGGCGCCCCGCGCTACACCGAGCAGGACGTGTTCGACAAGTTCCGGCGCTTGGCCCGCACGCAGGCGCCGCTGTCGAAGCGCTGGGACGCGCGGATCGACGGCCTGATCGACATGGTCATGCGTATCGACGAACTGGACGATGTGCGCGTGCTGACGCGCGCGCTCGATCCGGCTTTTTGACTCTCGCCAAGGAAATGCTATGAAAACACTCGTGCGCGTCATGCTGGCCATTTCGATGGCCTGTGCCTTCAGCCTCCATGCGCAGGCGGCCGACGACTTTCCGAACAAGCCGATCCGCATCGTCGTGCCGTTCCCGCCGGGCGGCTTGACCGACGTGAGCGCGCGGCGCCTCGCGCAACTGGCGGCCGAGGATTTCGGTCAGCCGGTGATCGTGGAGAACCGGCCCGGCGCCAACGGCCTCATCGGCACCGCGCAGGTGCTGCGCGCGCCGGCCGACGGCTACACGCTGGTGGCCGTCACGACCAGCGTGGTGCTCATCAGCCCGCTGCTCACGAAAGCGCCCTTCGATCCGCTCAAGGACATCGCCTATGTGCTGAACTATGCGGGGCCGTCGCATGCGCTGGTGGTCAAGGCCGATTCGAAGTACCAGACGCTCGACGACCTGCTCGCCGATGCCCGCGCGCACCCCGGCGAGCTCAGTTTCAGCACCGTCGGCACGTCCGACACCGCCTATTTCGGCGCCAAGGCACTGGAACGCGCCAAGGGCGTGCGCTTCAACCACATCCCCTACCAGGGCGCAAGCCAGAGCCTGATGGCCGTGGTGGCGGGCGAAACCACCTTCTCGCCCACGAGCAACTACGCCGAGATGATCAAGTCGGGCAAGCTGCGCGCGCTGGCGCTGCTCGACCGCCAGCGCATGCCCTCGATGCCGCAGGTGCCCACGTTCACGGAGCTGGGCGTCGACTGGCAGTTCCCGTGGATCACCGGGCTCGCGGTGTCGGCGCAGACGCCCGAGCCGATACGCCGCCGGCTCGAGACCGTCTTCATGAAAGCGGCGCAAAGCCCCGCCTTCACCCGCATGCTCGATCAGATGCAGGTGCCGGCCTACCTGCTCGACGGCGCGGCGATGAAGAAGGACCTCGCAGACAAGATCCCGCAATACCGCCGGATCGCGAACGAATACGGATTGGTGCAGCAATGAAACTCCAGGACCAGGTCGCCATCGTTACGGGTGCCGCACGCGGCATCGGCCGGGGCTTCGCGCTGAGGCTCGCGACCCTCGGATGCCATGTCGTGGTCGCGGACCTCGATCTCGACGGCGCGCGCCAGTTCGGCGAGGTGCTCGGCGGCGCCAGCGTCAGCGACGAGATCGTGGCGCTCGGGCGGCGCAGCATCGGCGTGCAGGGCGACCTGCGCACGCGCGCCGCCGCCGAGGCCCTGGTGGCGCGCGCCATCGTGGAATTCGGGCATGTCGACATCCTCGTGAACAACGCGGGGGGTGCCTTCGCGCCCGCGGCCACGAGCCGCGCGTCGCAGATGAGCGACGAGGACATGGCCGCGATGTTCGACGTCAACCTCATGACCACCATCCATTGCAGCCAGGCCGTGCTGCCGCACATGCGCGAGCGCGGCAGCGGCAACATCATCAACGTGGGCTCCACGCTGGGCCTGGACGCGGCTCATCGCGCGGGCGCCTATGCGCACTACGGCATGGCCAAGAGCGGTGTGATCCAGTTCACCCGGTTCCTGGCGGCCGAGGTCGGACCCGACGGCATACGCGTCAACTGCATCGCCCCGGGCTCGACCGCCACGGCGCGCGTCGCGAGCCAGGCCAAGGCCCGCGGCATGGTGGGCGACGCCGACCTGCCGAAGATCCCGCTGCGCCGCCTCGGCACGGTCGAAGACATGGCGGGCCCGCTCGAGTTCCTCGCCACCGACCTGTCGTCCTACGTGACTGGTCAATGCATTTCCGTCTGCGGCGGGAAGGTGCTGACGCCTTCGTGATGCCTTTTTATTCCAAGTACCGGAGACCTGCCATGACCTTCCCCGTCCTTCCCCTGACCCGATTGCTCCAGCCCGAGTTGGCGCAGCGCGCGCCGGAGGGCAAGGCATGACGCAGCCGCGCGCGAGCATCTCGGCGGGCGCGCGCTTTCGCG
>DASXKG010000239.1:0-6115 GCA_036496965.1 Variovorax sp. | reverse complement strand
GCGGGTGAGCAGCTCCGCGTCCGGCTTCACCGAGGTGATCGCCATCCAGTAGAACGGAAACAGCAGCACGATCAGGAACACCAGGAGCGGCAGATACACCGTCACCGCCTTGCGCGGCACGGTGTCCAGGTAGCCCATGCCGACAACGTCGATCTGTCCGGCCTTGCTCATTTTTGCCATGCCCTGCGTTGCAATCCGAAGTAACTGAACAGGATGCAAGCCAGCAGGAACGGCACCATCGCGATGGCGATCGCCGCGCCTTCGCCCAGCGCGCCGCCGGCTATCGCACGCTGGAAGGAAAGGGTCGCCATCAGGTGCGTCGCGTTCAGCGGGCCGCCGCGCGTGATCACGTAGATCAGCTGGAAGTCGGTGAAGGTGAACAGCACCGAGAAGGTCATCACCACCGCGATGATCGGCGTGAGCAGCGGCAGCGTCACATGGCGGAACTGCTGCCAGGGCGTGGCACCGTCGATGGCTGAAGCTTCATAGTAGGTCGGCGAGATGGTCTGCAATCCGGCCAGCAAGGTGATCGCGACGAAGGGGACGCCGCGCCACACGTTGGCGACGATCACCGCCAGCCGGGCATTCCACGGGTCGCCGAGGAAATCGATGTAGTGGTCGATCAGGCCCAGCCTGACCAGCGCCCAGCTGATGATCGAGAACTGGGAGTCGTAGATCCACCAGAAGGCGATCGCCGACAGCGCCGTCGGCACGATGTAGGGCAGCAGGATGACGGCGCGAAAGAAGGTCTTGAAACGGATGTTCTTGTTGAGCAGCACCGCCAGCCAGAGCCCGAGCAGGAACTTGAGCACGCTCGCCACCGCCGTGTAGAAGAGGGTGTTGAACAGCGCCAGCCGCGTGACCTCGTCGTTCCAGAGAAAGATGTAGTTCTCCAGGCCGATCCAGACGCCGGGCCGGCCGACCTTGGTGTCGGTGAAGCCGAGCCAGGTGCCCAGCCCGAGCGGATAGGTCAAGAACAGCAGCAACAGCACCGCCGCCGGCAACATGAACATGAAGCCGAGGGCGTTGCGGCTGTTCTGGAGCCTCGCCAGTCGGGTGGTCATCGAGAGGGATGGGCCGGGCTCGGGTCAGACCTTGTAGTAGCGCTCGGCCCGCTTCTGGGCGCGCTCCATGGCCTCCTTCGGCGTCTTCGATCCGCTGGCGGCCTCGGCCACCATGTTCGGGATGATGAAGTCCGCCGCCACGCCGGCCGAGGCATAGCCGAGCCGGCCGGCATAGCCGGCCGGGCGCAGGTTCTTGACCGAGTCGCGGTAGGCCGTGTTCTTCGGATCGGAGGTCCAGACCGGATTGGCCTCGTAGGCGCGCAGCGGCTGCGCGACATAGCCACCGGCGCCCTGCAGCCAGTCGTCGAACTGCGGCCGCTCCATCATGAAGCGCAGGAACTCCTTGGCAGCCTGCGGATACTTGGTGTACTTCATGATCACCTGGCTGAAGAACAGGTGCGACTCGGTCGGCACACCCACCGGCCCGACCGGGAACACCGAATGGTTGATGTCGGCGGCCATCTCCTTCAACTTCGGATCGGGCGAGTTCTTGGCGGCGTAGTAGATCGAGATGCCGTTGTTGGTGAGACTGATCTGGCCGTCCAGGAAGGCCTTGTTGTTGTTCGGGTCGAGCCAGGACAGCGTTCCCGGAATGAAGGTGGCGTAGAGCTCCTTGGAGTATTCCAGCGCCTTCAGGGTCTCGGGGCTGTCCAGCATCACCTTGTTGTCCTTGTCCACCAGCTTGCCGCCGAAGGACCAGATCAGCCAGTTGGTCCAGGTGCTGTCGCCGGTGGCATTGCCCAGCGCCATGCCGCCCGGGATGCCCTTGTCCTTGAGCGCCTTGAAGAGCTTGAGGAAGTCCTCGTTGTTCTTTGGGAAGCTGTCGAAGCCGGCCGCCTTCAACAGGCTCTCTCGATAGACCATGAGGGAACCGGAAGCGCCCAGCGGCAAGCCGATCCACCTCTTGCCGTCCGGCCGCATGAACAGTTCGCCGGCCGGATACCAGCCGCCGTACTTCTTGCCCAGGTATTCGGCGAGATCGGTGACGTCGACCAGCTTCTCGGGATACAGGTTGGCATCGTCGTTGGTCCCGAGGATGATGTCGGGACCGGCGCCGGTGTTGGCCGCCACCGCTGCCTTCGGCCGCACATCCTCCCAGCCCTCGTTGTCCACCCGCACCTCGACGCCGGTGGCATCGCTGAACTTCTTGACGTTCACCATGTAGGCGTCGATGTCGCCCTGCACGAAGCGGCTCCAGCGCAGCACACGCAGCTTGGCGCCCTTCTCCGGCTTGAAAGCCATGGTCTGGGCACTGGCCAGCGGCGAGAAGATGGCGGTGCCGACCCCGATCGACGCCGCCGCGGCGAACCCCGCAGAGCTCTTGAGAATCTCGCGGCGATTGAAATCACTCATTCATGTCTCCTGTTGTTGAAAGGCGGGAAAGCGGGTTCAGGCCACCAGCCGTTGGCCGGTGCCGGCGTCGAAAAGATGCGCGCGCTGCAGGTCGGGTTGCAGATGGATGGTGCTGCCGGGCGCGAAGTCGTAGCGCTCGCGGAACACCGCCGACAGCTCGGCGCCCTCGTGGCGGCAGGCCACGAAGGTGTCCATGCCGGTGGGCTCCATGACGACCACGCGCGACGGAATGCCGCCGGCATCGGCGAGCGAGAGGTGCTCGGGCCGCGTGCCATAGATGACGGCCTGGCCGTCGCTGCCGCCCGCTGCGACCGGCGCCTCCAGCCGCGTGCCGTCGGCCAGTTCGACCCGGGCCGCGCCGCCGCTGCGGCGCAGCGTGCCGGGCAGGAAGTTCATCGACGGCGAGCCGATGAAGCCGGCCACGAACTGGTTGGCCGGATGGTCGTAGAGCTCCAGCGGACTGCCGGTCTGCTCGATGCGGCCGTCGCGCATGACCACGATCTTGTCGCCCATCGTCATCGCCTCGATCTGGTCATGCGTCACGTAGATCGAGGTGGTGCCCAGGCGCTGGTGCAATTCCTTGATCTCGCCGCGCATCGCCACGCGCAGCTTGGCGTCGAGGTTGGACAGCGGCTCGTCGAACAGGAACACCTGCGGATCGCGCACAATGGCCCGCCCCATCGCCACCCGCTGGCGCTGGCCGCCCGAGAGCTGGCGCGGATAGCGGTCCAAGAGCGGGATCAGCCCCAGGATCTCGCCGGCGCGCCGGACCTTGGCCTCGATGCCGGCCTTGTCCATCTTGGCCAGGGCCAGCGCGAAGGCCATGTTCTCGCGCACCGTCATGTGCGGATAGAGCGCGTAGTTCTGGAACACCATGGCGATGTCGCGCTCCTTCGGCGGCAGGTCGTTGACCCGTTTCTCACCGATGCGGATCTCGCCGCTGTTGATTTCCTCCAGTCCGGCGATCATGCGCAGCAGCGTCGACTTGCCGCAGCCCGAGGGGCCGACCAGCACGGTGAAGGAGCCGTCCCGGATGTCGATGTCGACGCCATGCAGGATCGCGACAGCGCCGAAATTCTTCCTGACTGCCTGGATCGTCACACTCGCCATGCAATGTTGTCCTCACATATTCGAGAAACCCGGCACAGCGACCGAGGCGCTGCACACGCAACGGCGCAGTATTGGCAATGCACCGGCCCCGCGCATCGGGACAAACCGGTACGCACTAACCCCCGCAAATTTGTATGATGACCTGATAACCGAGTTGAATTCTCCGATGGCCGCGCGACGTCCGGCCCCTTCCCAACCCCAGCAGCTGATCGTCGATCGGCTGTCGGACCGGTTGGCGGCGCTGCTGGGCGCGCAGATCGAGAACGGCAGCCTGCAACCCGGCGACCGCCTGCCGACCGAGCAGCAGCTCGCCGCGGCGCACGGGGTGTCGCGCACGGTGGTGCGCGAAGCCCTGCATCAGCTGACGTCCAAGGCCATGGTGCTGTCGCGCCAGGGCTCGGGGGTGTACGTGGCGCCGCCGCCGGTGCACCAGCCGCTCGCCTTCGACCCGGCCGTGCTGACCTCGGTGCAGGCCGTCGTCCATGTGGTCGAGGTGCGGCGCGTGCTCGAAGGCGAAATCGCCGCGCTGGCTGCCGAGCGCGCCACGCGCCTGCAGATCGCGGCCCTGCGCCGGTCGCTCAGGGAGATCGATCGCGCGGTGGTGGCCGGCCGGGACGGCGTGGCCGAGGACCTGGCCTTTCACCGCATCATCGGCGAATCGACCGGCAATCCGCAATTTCGACTGCTGCTCGGCTTTCTCGAGCAGTACCTGCGCGAGGGCATGCGCATCACGCGCGGCAACGAGGCGCGGCGGGCCGACTTCATGGCGGCGGTGCAGTTGGAGCACCGCGCCATCTTCGAGGCCATCGCCGCGCACGATCCGGTGGCCGCGCGGCTCCATGCCAACGAACACCTCATCCGCGGCGAGCAGCGCCTGGTCGAAAGCGGCATCATCGACGGCCGGCGCCGCCGGGCAGCGGCCCGCGCCGCGCGTGCAGCGAGCCTTTCTCGCAACAAGACACCCGACAAGACTTGAAGGAGACCGAATGAAAATCATGATCACCGGCGGCGGCGGCTTCGTGGGAGCCCGCCTCGCGCGTGCACTGCTCAGGCGCGGCAGCCTCGCGGGCCAGCGCATCGACCGGCTGGTACTGACCGACATCGCGCCGCCGAGCGCCGACCTGCTGGCCGATGCCCGGGTCGAGTCGCGCATCGGCTCGCTGCTGGCGCAGACCGAGGCCCTGCGCCAGGAGCCCTTCGACGGCATCTTCCACCTGGCATCGGCGGTGTCGGGCGAATGCGAACTGGATTTCGACCTCGGCCTGCGCTCCAACCTCGACAGCACGCGGGCGCTGCTCGACGCGATCCGCGCCCGTGTCAATGCCGGTGGCCAGGCCCCGCGGCTGGTGTTCTCGAGTTCGGTCGCGGTCTTCGGCCCCGACCCGGCCGTGCCATGGCCCGGGATCGTCGCCGACGACACGCTGCCCACCCCGCAAACCTCCTACGGCACGCAAAAGCTGGTCTGCGAACAGCTGATCGCCGACTACACGCGCAAGGGCTACGTCGACGGCCGCGCCGCCCGGCTGATGACCGTGACGGTGCGTCCGGGCAGGCCCAACGGGGCTGCCTCGTCCTTCTTCAGCGGCATCATCCGCGAGCCGCTGGCCGGCGTCGAGGCCATCTGCCCGGTGTCGCCCGAAGTCTCGCACCCCATGTCGTCGCCCGGCCACACCATCGACGGCCTGATCGCCGTCTACGAAGCCAGCCGCGAGGCCTTCTGCGGCCGCACCGCGCTCAACCTGCCGGCACTGAACGTGCGCGTGGCCGACATGCTCGATGCGCTGGAACAGGTGGCCGGCCCGGCCGTGCGCGCGCGCGTGCGTTTCGAGCGCGACGAGCGCATCGCCGGCATCGTGGCCAATTGGCCGAGCGCTGCCTCGGCCGCGCGGGCTGCACGGCTGGGCTTGCAGCCGCACCGGCATTTCGCCGAGATCGTGCAGCAGTACATCGACGACTGCGCGGCCAGGCCCGATGCCAACCAGACCTTGAAGGGAATGATCCGATGACATCCGGCAGCAACGACAAGAAGAAGACGAAGAAGAAGACCAAGGCGGCGCTCAAGCTGCGCTCGCAGGCCTGGTTCGACAACCCGGACAATGCCGACATGACGGCGCTCTACCTGGAGCGCACGATGAACTTCGGCCTCGGCTTCGACGAATTGCAGTCGGGCCGGCCGATCATCGGCATCGCGCAGAGCGGCTCGGACATCGCGCCCTGCAACCGCCACCACCTCGTGCTCGCCGAGCGGGTGCGCGAAGGCATCCGGGATGCGGGCGGCATCGCCTTCGAGTTTCCGCTCCATCCCATCCAGGAAACCTGCAAGCGTCCGACCGCCGCGCTCGATCGCAACCTGCAGTACCTGTCGCTGGTCGAAGTGCTCTATGGCTACCCGATCGACGGCGTGGTGCTGACCACCGGCTGCGACAAGACCACGCCGGCCCAGCTCATGGCCGCCGCCACCGTCGACATCCCGGCCATCGCGCTCAACTCCGGGCCCATGCTCAACGGCTGGTTCAAGGGCGAGCGCACCGGCTCGGGCACCATCATCTGGCGGGCGCGCGAAATGATGGCGGCTGGCGAGATCGGCT
>DASXKG010000238.1:0-8608 GCA_036496965.1 Variovorax sp. | reverse complement strand
GGCGGCGTCGGCCAGCTCGCCGGTACCGTGTACGCGGCCATGGGCCTGGGCATCCTGAACAAGTTCATCGAAGGCTGGGCCGGTGCGGTGCTGGCGAAGATCGCGGTGCTGGTCTTCATCATCATCTTCATCCAGAAGCGTCCGCAAGGGATCTTCGCGATGAAGGGCCGGAGCGCGGAAGCATGAGCAGCAATGCCGTACTGCCCTCCAAGGGTCCGCTGCTCAGCGGCAAGGGCTGGACCACCTTCTTCGTGGCGCTGATCGCGGTCTGCGCACTGGCGCCGGCGCTCAACATGGGGGTGGCGGCGGACAGCGCGCTGCACATGAGCGACTACGCGGTGGCGCTGGTCGGCAAGATCATGTGCTATGCCATCTGCGCCCTCGCGATGGACCTGATCTGGGGCTACACCGGCATCCTGTCGCTCGGCCACGGCCTCTTTTTCACCCTCGGCGGCTACGTGATGGGCATGTACCTGATGCGCCAGATCGGCCGCGACGGCAGCTACCAGAGCGACCTGCCGGACTTCATGGTGTTCCTCAACTGGAAGGAGCTGCCCTGGCACTGGACCTTCAGCGGCAGCTTCGTCGCCACGCTGATCCTGATCGTGCTGGTGCCCGCGCTGATCGCCTTCGTGTTCGGCTTCTTTGCCTTCCGCTCGCGCATCAAGGGGGTGTACTTCTCGATCATCACGCAGGCGCTGACCTTCGCGGCGATGCTGCTGTTCTTCCGCAACGAGACCGGCTTCGGCGGCAACAACGGCTTCACCGACTTCAAGCGCATCCTGGGCATCTCCATCCAGACGCAGCAGATGCGCATGACCCTGTTCGTGCTGACCGGCCTGACCCTGCTGGGCTTCTTCCTGTTCTCCAAGTGGCTGATCGGCAGCAAGTTCGGCCGCGTGCTGCAGGCCATTCGCGATGCCGAGACGCGCGTCATGTTCTCGGGCTACAACCCGCTCGGCTACAAACTCACGATCTGGGTCATCTCGGCCGTGATGTGCGGCGTGGCCGGTGCGCTCTATGTGCCGCAGGTCGGCATCATCAACCCGGGCGAGATGAGCACCGCGAACTCGATCGAGATCGCCATCTGGGCCGCGGTCGGCGGCCGCGCCACCCTGATCGGTCCGATCATCGGCGCCTTCATCGTCAATGGCGCGAAAAGCTGGCTCACCGTGGCCTATCCCGAGTACTGGCTCTACTTCCTCGGTGCCTTGTTCATTGCTGTCACGCTGTTCCTGCCTGACGGCATCGTCGGGCTGGCCAGGAAATTGATCACGCGCGCGAAGACACCGAGCGAAGGGAAACTCGAGGCGCAGCGCGGCCTGGCGATCGAGCAGGGCGTGGAGCCCGAGGCGCTCCCCGCGCCGACGCCGGCACCGATGACCGCCGTCCGACCCGAAGGAGCCCGCGCATGACGCCCGACCTGATGGACGCCGGCGCCGAGCGCGTCGCCCGGCACGAAAGCCTCGTCGCCAACCTGCAGACCGAATCGGGCGGCCGCGCCGCCGGCTACGGGCGGCACGCGATGGGCGCCGAGGTCGACACCACGCACGGCCGCATCCTCTACCTGGAGGACGTGAGCGTCAGCTTCGACGGATTCAAGGCGATCAACAAGCTGTCGCTGGACATCGCGCCCGGCGAGCTGCGCTGCATCATCGGGCCCAACGGCGCCGGCAAGACCACCATGATGGACATCATCACCGGCAAGACACGGCCGGACGAAGGCACGGTCTTCTTCGGCAGCACCATCGACCTGCTGCGCCACAAGGAATCCGAAATCGCGCAGCTGGGCATCGGGCGCAAGTTCCAGAAGCCGACGGTGTTCGAGCATCTCAGCGTGTTCGAGAACCTCGAACTGGCGCTGAAGACCGACAAGGGCGTCAAGGCGTCGATGCTGTTCAAGCTGGATTCGGAACAGGCCGACCGCTTGTCCGAGGTGCTGCACACCATCCAACTCGAAGACAGCGTGCAGCGCCTCGCGGGCAACCTGAGCCACGGCCAGAAGCAGTGGCTGGAGATCGGCATGCTGCTGATGCAGGACCCCAAGCTGCTGCTGCTCGACGAGCCGGTGGCCGGCATGACCGACGAGGAGACGGCGCGCACGGCGGAGCTGTTCCTCACCCTGAAGGGCAAGCATTCGCTGATGGTGGTGGAACACGACATGAGCTTCATCCGCACCATCTCGGAGATCGTCACGGTGCTGTGCGACGGCTCGGTGCTGGCGCAGGGCACGCTGGACGAAGTGCAGGCCGACGAGCGCGTCATCGAGGTCTACCTCGGTCGGTGAAGAAGGAAGAGCCATGCTCAGCGTGAAGAACATCCACCAGTACTACAGCGGTTCGCACATCCTGCGCGACCTCAGCTTCGAGGCGCGCCTGGGCAAGGTCACGGTGCTGCTGGGGCGCAACGGCGTCGGCAAGACGACCCTGTTGAAATCATTGATGGGCCTGGTGCCGATCAAGAGCGGCAGCATCGAGTTCGACGGCGCGCAGATCCAGAAGAAGACGCCTTACGAGCGCGCCCGCTCGGGCATGGGCTTCGTGCCGCAGGGCCGCGAAATCTTCGCGCGCCTGACGGTCGAGGAGAACCTGCGCATGGGCCTGGCCTACAAGCCGGGCAGCACGCCGATTCCGTCCGAGCTGTACGAGCTGTTCCCGGTGTTGAAGCAAATGCTGAACCGGCGCGGCGGCGACCTCTCCGGCGGCCAGCAGCAGCAGCTGGCGATCGCCCGCGCGCTGGCACCCAAGCCGAAGCTGCTGATCCTCGACGAGCCCACCGAAGGCATCCAGCCCAGCATCATCAAGGACATCGGACGCGTGATCCGCATGCTCGCCGACCGCGGCGACATGGCGATCGTGCTGTGCGAGCAGTACTACGACTTCGCGCAGGAATTGGCCGACGACTACCTGGTGATGGAACGCGGCGAATTCATCGCGCGCGGGCTGGGCAAGGACATGGAAGCCAATGGGGTGCGGCAGCTGGTGGCGATTTAGAGGGCGAAGCCGAAGCTCTGCCCATCAGATTGTGTTGACAATGTGACTGGTCAAGCCTGCAGAATGTATTTACAATCTGCTAGTGTTGATCGAATTCGACCCCGCCAAGAACGAAAGGAACATTGCCGAGCGCGGCCTGCCATTCGGGCGGGCGGAAGACTTCGATTTCGACACCGCGATCGTTGAAGTGGATGACCGCAAGGTCTACGCTGAGCCTCGGTATGTGGCTGCGGGCTTCCTGGATGCTCGCCTGCATATGCTGTGTTTCACCACGATCGACGGCGGTATTCGTGTCATCAGTTTTCGCAAGGCGAACAACCGGGAGATCAAGGCCTATGAACAATCGCGCACCGCTGACTGATACGGACGGTGAAGTCCGCGAACTGAGTTCCGAGGACCTGAGCAAGTTCAAGCCTGCCCACGAGGTGCTGCCCCCGGAGCTGCAGCAAACCCTGGGTCTGCGACGCCGCGGGCCGCAGAAGAACCCGACGAAGGTCGTGACGACGATCCGGCTCAGCCCGGAGGTGGTGGATTTCTTTCGATCGATGGGCGACGGCTGGCAGTCGCGCCTGGATGGCGTGCTCCGGGAGTACGTGGCGCAGCATGGGGCCCACAGGCCCTGATCAACGCGGCGCGACTTCCCCGGCCGCAATGCGCTCCCGCGCCTGCGCCGCGAAAGCCTGCAGCTCGGTGGCGTTGAGGTCCGACACGGCCCAGGCCTGCATGCCGTCCTCGGTCCAGTGCACCACGTTGTAGCCGCGCCGGCTGAGCAGTTGCGGCGCGCTGTCCGTCGCATCCGCTGCGGGCCAGACGAACAGGTTGATCACATGCTGCCCCGCGCGGTAGACCAGCGCCGCCACGGCGCGGCCGCCGATGTAGTCCAGGCGGCCGCCGGTCAGCGGAATCCCGACGGCTGCCAGGTCGACCACCGGCGGCGAGAAGTCCAGCTTGCCGGCGAACCAGGGCTTGACGGTGTGCTGGTCGGTCGATGCCACGTCGGCCAAGTGCGCGGCCATCAGGGAGCGCACATGGCTGTCGGTCACCGCCTCGCTGGTGGCCTCCTGCATCGGCGCCACGAGCAGCGTCAGCGCCAGGCCCCAGGCGGTGGCCGCGCCGGCGCCGAACAGGCCCAGCGCTTGCAGCCAGCGCCATGGCCGGGTGGCTGCCGGGCGCGGCGTGGGGGTGGCGATCGGACGCGGCGACTCGGCCTGGCGCAGGTCGGCCAGGATGCGCTCGGCCAAGCCGGCCGGCGGCATGTGGCGCGTGCCTTCGCGGCGGATCAGCGCGCCCAGTTCGTTGTCTTCGTCAGCTGCTTGCATCTCTTCGTCCTTCCATCCCCGGCGCATCGTCCTTCAGCGCGGCGCGCAGCAGGGCGCGGGCGCGCGACAGGCGCGACATCACCGTGCCGACCGGAATGCCGGCAATCCGCGCGATGTCTTCGTACGACATCTCCTCCAGCTCGCGCAGCACGATCACTTCGCGAAAGGGCGGCGCCAGCGCCTCGATCGCCGCGTTGATGCGCTCGCCGCGGTCGCGCTGCTCCCAGAGCAGCGCCGGATCGCCGTGGCCGGCGGCGCCCGACGCCAGCACCGGCCCGTCGGCCTGGCTGTCGCGCAATTCGTCGAACTCGACCTGGTCGGCCAGATGCCGGTGCTGGCGCATCCAGTCGAAGCAGGCGTTGCGTACGATGCCCATCAGCCAGGGCCGCGCTTCCTCACCGCGCAGGTCGTCGTAGAAGCGAAAGGCGCGCAGAAAAGCCTCCTGCACCGCGTCCTCGGCCTGCCGGTCGTCGCGCAGCAGCCAGCGCGCCAGGTTGTACGCGGCGGGCAGGTGCGGCAGGGCCGCGGCTTCGAAGCGACGGGTGCGGTCGTTCAATCGGTTCCTCCAAGGGCATGACGGCGTGGCGCGGCCTTTTATTCCCGGCCGGTGAAACAAGGCCCAGGCGCCGTCTGGCCTCCTGTCGATTCTGTTCCTTCCGGTCGCCCAGGTCACCGTGCGCTGAGTTCCGGTTCTTCGACCGAGCTCAGGGGCGGCGCCACTTCTTCGAGCGAGCGCCCCTCGGCATCCACCCCCCAGCGCAGCGCCAGCAGGCCGGCCACGATGACCAGCACGGCGCCGATGGCATAGCCCCCGGCCACCGCGCCGCGCCGGCCGGTCTCGATCAGCGCGCCGAACAGCACCGGCGCGACGAAGCCGCCGGCGCCGGTGCCCACCGCATAGAAGATCGAGATCGAGATGGCGCGCATCTCCAGCGGGAACACCTCGCTCACCGTGAGGTAGGCCGAACTCGCCGCCGCCGAGGCCAGGAAGAACACCGCCGACCAGCACAGCGCCTGGCTGCGCGCGTCCAGCCAACCCTGCATGAAGGCCCAGCCGGTCAGCGCCAGGCCGATGCCCGACAGCACATAGGTCAGGGCGATCATCCGGCGCCGGCCCACGCGGTCGAACAGCGGGCCGAGCAGCAGCGGCCCCAGCACATTGCCGAGCGCGAAGGGAAAGATGTACAGCGCCACCTTGTCCTCCGGCACGCCATGGAAGCGGGTCAGGACCAGGGCGTAGGTGAAGAAGATGGCGTTGTAGAAGAAGGCCTGCGAGATCATCAGCGCCAGCACCACCGCGCTGCGCTGCGGGTAGCGCTTGAACAGCACCTGCGCGACCTGGCGCCAGCCGGGGCTGGCCTGGCCGCCGTAGTGCACATGGCCGAGCGCCGGGGGCAGCGGCCCGCGCTGCGCAGCCACCTGCGCCTCGATGTCCCGGACGATGCCCTCGGCCTCGTCGCTGCGGCCATGCGAGATCAGCCAGCGCGGGCTCTCGGGCAGGTGGCGCCGCACCAGCAAGATGGCCAGCGCCAGCAGCGCCCCGGCCCCGAAGCCGGCGCGCCAGCCCCAGACCGGCCCCAGCACGCGCGGATCGAGCAGCCACAGGCTGAGGCCGGCCCCGAGCGCGGCGCCGACCCAGAAGCTGCCGTTGACGCCGAGATTCACGCGGCCGCGCACCCGGGCCGGAATCAACTCGTCGATGGCCGAGTTGATGGCCGCGTATTCGCCGCCGATGCCCAGGCCGGTGGCGAAGCGGCACAGCGCGAAGAAGCGGAAATCCGGCGCAAACGCCGTGGCGAACGTTGCCGCCGCGTAGACGGCGAGCGTCACCAGGAAGAGCTTCTTGCGCCCCAGCCGATCGGCCATGCGCCCGAACACCAGCGCGCCCAGCACCGCGCCGCCGATGTAGAGCGAGCCCGTCCAGCCCACCTGCGCGGCGCTCAGCGCCAGCGTGTCGCTGCGTTCCAGCACGCCGCCCATCGATCCGACCAGCGTCACCTCCAGGCCGTCGAGCACCCAGGCCACGCCGAGCGCGATCACGACCCGCCAGTGCCAGTGCGACCACGGCAGGCGATCCAGGCGGGCCGGGATGTCGGTGCGCGTGGCCGTGCTCATCCCAGCGGCGCGGGGGCAGGTGCATGCATGGCTCGGAGTCTAGGAAGGTCCACGGGGCCTTCCCGTCGGACAAGCGCCTGTTCGCGCCCTACATCGCCCAGATGCGCGGCGAGGTGCCGGCCAGCCCCCACAGTTCTTCGCGCCAGGCTTTCCACACCTGGCGCAGCAGCTGCATCGCCGGCTCGACCATCGGCGCGAGCACGCGCAGCACGATGATTTCTGCGTGCGGACTGGTGGCGCCGGCGCTGCCCTGCAAGACATGGGCATCGATCAGCGAACGGGCCAGCTCGAGCGCGGCATCGCGCCGGGCCCGTTCGACGGGCGCACCGGTGACGAAGAAGAGCGAGGCCAGGCAGCGCTGGCCCGCCAGCCCGAGCGGGCTTTGCAAGAGGCGCCCATCGGCCGCGTCGACGCGTCCGCGCTCCAGCCAGACGCCGGGCGCCTCGATGTGCTGCAGCAGCGTGCCGCGCTCGAAAGGCTTGCCGGCGTTGGGCAGCCCGAGCGCCGCGACATCCCAGCCGATCAGTTCGGCGCCATCGGCGACACGCAGGGTCAGGCGGTTCTCCGCGCGGCAGCCGCTGAAGCAGATGGCTTCCAGCGGCAGCCATTCCAGCCTGGCACCGGGCTCGACCACCAGTTCGGTGCGCTGCAGCGCCAGCTCGCCCTCGGAGCGATAGAAGCGCGACGCGCCCGGTGTGGTGATCAGCCCGTGGCTGCCCGTCTCGGCGCGCACGCGGATGTCGAGCGTGTCGCCGCCGACCAGGCCGCCGGGCGGATGCACCAGCACGTTGTGGCACACAGCGTCGCCTTCGGGATAGAGGCTTTGCAGGATGCGCAGCGGGCCGTCGTGGCGAAAGCGCGCGACGCTGCGCAGGGATTCAAGTCGGTAGTCGAGGTCGAGTCGCGCGTGCCATGGCATCCGGCAAGTGTATGGACTCAGAGCAGCGAGATCTCCTGGGCTCTTGCCAACGCACTGGTGCGGTTCTTCACGCCGAGCTTGGCGAAGATGTTGTGCAGGTGCCATTTCACCGTCGCCTCGGAAAGAAACAGGCTCTGCGCCAGTTCGCGGTTGCCCAGGCCCGCCTTGAGCAGGCGCAGGATCTTGAGTTCCCGCTCGGTCAGTTCCTCGGCCTCGGTGCGCTCGCGCGGCGCTACCGTGGCGGCTTGTGCTTCGGCCGGACGGCGGCCGGCCGCTTCGAGCAATTGCCGCAGGTAGGCGGGCGGCACCAATCCCAGGCGCTTGCTGCAGATCGTCTCGGCCATGTCGAGCAGCAAGGGCTCGGCATCGAGCAGGCTGCGCAAGAGGCCGCAGCGTGCCGCCAGCACCAGCGCCTCGTCGAGCGTGCGCAGCGCCTGTGCGCTGTCCATCGCCTTGTGCTGCTGCTGCGCCTTCAGGCACAAGAGGCGCGCCAGCTGGGCCTGGTGGCCATCGCGCAGGGCGCGTCGCAGCGCGTCGTTGAGCGCCCCGACGGCCGATGCGCCGCCGCCCTGCGCCAGCCGCAGGCGCAGCACGACCAGGCAGACGCTGTCCTCTTCGGCGGCGAAGGTCGCGCCGGCGGTCACCGCGCTGCCGCCGCCGCCATGGCCGATGAAGCCGTACGACTGCGCGAGCTTGAATGCGTCGTCGAGCGAAGCGGGGGCCAGGCGCAGGGCGCAGCGTTCCGCGGCCAGGATGCGCGCCAGGCGTGGCAGCTTCAGGCGGTGGCCCAGCGATTCGCCTTCCAGCAGGCAGGTGTCGGCCGAAGCCGGTTCGCCGCGCTGGCGCAGCAGGCGCGCCCGCGTCAGATAGCCGGCCGCGCTCATTTCCACCAGGCCATGCTCGTCGATGAAGGGCAGGCCGAGGTCGAGATAGCGCCCAGCCTGCGCCAGCTCGCCCTGTTCGTAGCAGATCTCGGCGGCCAGCAGCGTGAGCATCGAGCCGGCGTACGAGGCGGCCCCCAGGCTGGGCTCGACCACTGCGATGCCGAGCCGGGCCTGGGCCATGGCCTCGGACAGGTCGCCGCGGCGCATCGCGATCATCGTCGCCAGGGCGCTGGCCCAGGCCAGGCCGTAGTGGGCGCCGCATTCCTCGAAGGCGCGGCGGGCGATCGCCAGCGCCTGCAGGCCGGGCTCGAAGGCGTCGGTGGCGCAGCAGCCCGCGGCCAGCACGTTGGCCACCACGCCGGTGCGAAAGGCATCGGC
>DASXKG010000237.1:0-4609 GCA_036496965.1 Variovorax sp. | reverse complement strand
GAAGCGGCCTGCGCCATGGTGCCGGCGCTGCGCCCCGAGCAGGTCATCGGCGCCGTCTACGAGCCCGATGCCGCCGACATGGATGTGCATGCGATCCACCAGGGCTACTTGCGCGGCATGCGCAAGGCCGGCGGCCAGCTGGTATGCAACGCGGAGGTCCGGGCCCTGCAGCGCGTGGGCAGCGCCTGGCGCGTGCAGGCGGGTGACGCCGTCTACCAGGCCCCGGTGCTGCTCAATGCCGCGGGCGCATGGGTCGACAGGGTCGCTGCGCTGGCCGGCGTGCGGCCGATCGGCATCGAGCCGCGGCGACGCACGGCCTTCATCTTCGCGCCGCCCGCCGGCGTGGATGCAACGCGCTGGCCGATGGTGTTCGGCGCCACCGAGGACTGGTACATCAAGCCGGATGCCGGCATGTTGCTCGGTTCGCCGGCCAACGCCGATCCGACCGAGCCGCAGGATGTCCAGCCCGAGGAGATGGACGTGGCGCTGGCCATCCACCGTATCGAGCAAACCACCACGCTGGCGATCCGCCGCCCGGCGCGGACCTGGGCGGGCCTGCGCTCCTTCGTCGCGGACGGCGACCTGGTGGGCGGCTTCGACGACCAGGCGCCGGGCTTCTTCTGGGTGGCGGCGCAAGGCGGCTACGGCATCCAGACCTCGGCGGCGATGGGCGAGACCTGCGCCGCGCTGGCGCGCGGACTGCCGGTGCCGGCGCATGCCGCATCCTTCGGACTGAGCACCGGGATGCTGAGTCCGCGCCGCCTGCGCGCACTCGCGCCGCAGCCTTCGTCCGCCGCCGGCTGAAACCTTCTTCCCTCACTCCAAGGAGCCCCACGTGCGTGTCTTCAGCGGATCCCTCGCCACCGAGACCAACACCTTCGCGCCCATGCCCACCGGCATCGCATCGTTCAGGGACCGCGGCTACTACGCCGCCGGCCGGCATCCGGGGCAGATGACCTTCTTCTCGGGGCCGCTCTGGGCAGCGCGCCTGCGCGGCAAGGAGCGCGGTTGGGATCTGGCCGAAGGCATGGTCGCCGGCGCCCAGCCCAGCGGCACGACCACGCGGCATGCCTACGAGGCCCTGCGCGAGGAACTGCTGGCCGACCTCAGCGCCGCGCTGCCGGTCGACGTGGTCGTGCTCGGCCTGCACGGCGCGATGGTGGCCGACGGCTACGACGACTGCGAGGGCGACCTGCTCGGCCGGGTCCGGGCCATCGTCGGCCCCAAGGTGGTGGTCGGCGCCGAACTCGATCCGCACAGCCATCTGACGCCCGCCATGGTCGAGCAGGCCGACCTGCTGATCGCGTTCAAGGAGTATCCGCACACCGACGTGCTGGAACGCGGCCTCGAGCTGGTCGACCTGTGCGCCGCGATGGCCGAGGGCCGCATCCGGCCGGTCGCGTCGGTGGTGGACTGCGAGATGATCGTGACCATGCACACCTCGCGCGATCCGGCCCGCGCCTTCGTCGATCGCATCCAGGCGCTCGAAGGCAGGGACGGCGTGCTGTCGATCTCCATCGCCCATGGCTTCGCATGGGGCGACGTGCCCGAGATGGGCACCAAGGTGCTGGTCTACACCGACGGCAACCAGGCCGCTGCCGACACGCTGGCGCGGCGCCTGGCCGACGAGCTGATCGGCATGCGTGAAGCACTGACGGTGCGCTACCCCGGCATCGACGCGGCGCTCGACGAGGCGCTGGCCTTCGACGGCGGCCCGGTCGTGCTGGCCGACGGCGCGGACAACCCCGGCGGCGGCGCGGCGGGCGACGCGACCTTCATTCTCCGGCGCATGCTCGAGCGCGGCATCGGCAACGCGGCCATCGGGCCGATGTGGGATCCGATCGCGGTGCGCATCGCCTTCGAAGCCGGCGAGGGTGCGCGGCTGCCGCTGCGCATCGGCGGCAAGATCGGTCCGCTGTCGGGCGACCCGCTCGACCTCGTGTGCACGGTCAAGGCGCTGCGCCATGACATGGTGATGACCGGGCTGGCCAACACGCCGGTGGCGCTGGGCGACTGCGCGCTGGTCGAAGCCGAGGGCATCGAGATCGTGCTGATCAGCTTGCGCAACCAGGCCATGGGCCGCTTCAGGCTGGCATCCTGGCCAACCTGATGGGCGTGAGCCGCCCCACCCTGAGTCGAGCGATCCGCGCAGCCGGTGCGCAGGTCATCGTGCGCGGAAGCGCGAGGCGCACGACGTACGCGGCGCGCCGCGCGCTGAGGGGGGACATGCAGTCCATGCCGCTTTTCCGGATAGACCGCGACGGAGCTCAACACGAGGTCGCCTCGCTGGACCTGGTGGTTCCCGATGGATGCGCGGCCACGTTCTCCGAAGAGTTCGTCTGGCCACTGGACGAAGAAATGAAGCAGGGCTGGTTCGATGGTCTGCCGTACATGATGCAGGACATGCGGCCCCAGGGCTTCCTCGGGCGAAACTTCGCACGACACCACGCGGCCATGCTGAAGGTGAGCGACGACCCGGCGGCCTGGTCAGACGATGAGGTGCTGTATGCGCTTTCCCTGCTCGGCGACGACGTCCCCGGTGACCTGTTGGTAGGCGAGACGGCGGCCAGAAAGTGGCTCGCACAGATGCAGCTGCTCAGCGCCGGCGCCGCCCCATCGGGACTGCCTGATGCACGGTTGAAAGAGTCCTACCCCCAACGCGCGGCGCAGGCTCTGGAGCTCGGCGTGGCGGGCTCGTCGGCGGGGGGTGAGTTTCCGAAGTTCACCGCCGTGCGAAGAATTGCCGAAACGGACCAGCATGTCCTGGTGAAGTTCTCCGGCTCCGATGATTCTCCGGGCACTCAGCGCTGGGCGGACTTGCTGGTGTGCGAGCACCTTGCCGGCCGCGCCTTGGCCGAACATGCAGGGATCGACGAGGCCCGATCAAGAATCCACATCTTCGCCGGCCGAACCTTTCTCGAGGTCGATCGATTCGACAGGCATGGGGCCCTTGGCCGCTCGCCCGTTGTTTCCTGGAACGCGCTGAACTCGGCTTTCGTCGGCGCCGCAGGGCGCCCGTGGTCGGAGGGCGTTCAGCCTCTGGCCAAGATGGGATGGGTCACAGACGAAGACCTGGTCCGCATCGGGCTTGTAGGGCACTTCGGGCAACTCATCGCCAATACCGACATGCACGACGGCAACCTGTCGTTTCAGCCGGTCCGGCATGCAGACCAGCCGCGGCTGCAACTGGCTCCGATCTACGACATGCTGCCCATGGCTTACGCCCCGGTGCGCGGCGTGGAACTGCCCCCCAGGGCCTATGCCCCGCGGCTGCCGCTGCCTTCGGAGAAGGGCCTTTGGTGCCAGGCTGCGCGCGCCGCTGTTGCGTTTTGGGAGAGCGCTGCAGCCGATGAACGCGTCAGCCCCGGTTTCCGTGAGGTCTGCGCTCAAAACTCTGGCACGCTTCAGAAAAGCAGTAGCTCCTGAAGCCTGCGTCTCCCGTGCGGCGTTCCGTGGAGAATGCGCGGATGAACATCGCCATCCTCGATGACTATTTCGACACGCTGCGCACGCTGCCGAGTTTCCGCAAGCTGGCCGGCCACCAGGTCACCGTGTGGAACGACCATGTCGACGATGTCGACGTGCTGGCCGAAAGGCTCGCCAACGAAGACGCCGTCGTGCTGTTTCGCGAACGCACGGCGATCCGATCCGCCTTGCTGGAGCGGCTGCCGCGCCTGCGGCTGCTGAGCCAGCGCAGCGTCTATCCGCACATCGACGTCGAGGCCTGCACCCGGCTGGGCATCGTGGTGTCGTCGGACATGCATGCGGGGACGCCTTCCTACGCCGCCGCCGAACTGACCTGGGCGCTGCTGATGAACGCCGCCAAGAGAATCCCGCAGCAGATGGCCGCCCTGTACCGGGGCGACTGGCAGGACGGTGTGGGTTCCACCCTGCGCGGCAAGACCCTGGGCATCTATGGCTGGGGACGCATCGGCAAGACCGTCGCCGGCTACGGCCGCGCCTTCGGCATGCAGGTGGTGGTGTGGGCCCGGCCCGCCTCGCTGGACAGCGCGCGCGCCGAAGGCTGGCAAACCGCGCCCGACCGGGCCAGTTTCTTTCGCGACTGTGACGCGGTCTCGCTGCACATGCGCCTGGTGCCGGCCACGCGCGGCATCGTGACGGCCGAGGACCTGGCCCTGATGAAGCCGAGCGCCATCCTGGTCAACACCAGCCGCGCCGGCCTGGTCGCGCCCGGCGCGCTGGTCGATGCGCTGGTCGCCGGGCGCCCCGGCGCCGCCGGCATCGACGTGTTCGAGAACGAGCCGCTGACCGACGCCCGCGATCCGCTGCTGGGCCTGCCGAACGCGGTCTGTACGCCGCACATCGGCTACGTGACGCGGGAGGAGTACGACCTGCAGTTCTCCGACATCTACGACCAGATCGATGCCTTCGCCGCGGGCACGCCGACCAACGTCGTGAACCCGGAGGTCCTGACGTCCCCCGCACGCCGCGGCCGTTGAGCGGCCACCCGAAGCGGCCGCACGCAGCGAGAGCGCGGGGGCCTCAGTCGAGCCGGATTGCACCCAGCCGCGCGGCCACCAGGTCATGCAGGGTCTGCGCCGCGATCGACAGGCTGCCCTCGCGCCGCTGAACCAGATGCAGCGTGCGC
>DASXKG010000236.1:0-4631 GCA_036496965.1 Variovorax sp. | reverse complement strand
GCGGCGTTGCGCGACCCGGCCCTGCTGCCGTCGGCGCGGGTGCTGGCGGCGACGAAAGCCCATGGCGATTCCTTCACTGCCTTCATTCGCGAGCGCTCGGCGCAAACGCGCGACACCTTGCTGGCGCTGCCTTTCAGCGCCCTGCAGCAGGCGCAGCTGGACCGGATGACCCAGACCTCCATCGAAGCGCAAAAGCGCATCGAAGCCAGCGACACCATGCCCTTCGAGATCTATCGCGAGCAGTATGTCTCGCCGGCGCGGCTGGGCTTCAAGAACCATTGGGCCGAGCAGGCCGTGGCGACCCGGTAGGCGCCGGCCTACTCGGATTAACCGCCACGACCCACCGTGGTGCGGCGGCGGTCCGGGATGATGGCGTCAGCGTCGAGCGACGTGCAACCATCCCCGATCCAGTGCAGCCGGCCCCATGACTTTCAAGACCTACCTCGTCGAAGACAATCCCGTGATTCGTGAGAACTTGGTCGGCTTCCTCGAAGAAATCGCCGACGCGACGGTCGTCGCGCATGCGACGGGAGAAGACGAGGCCGTCTCCTGGCTGAGGGCACACAAGGACCGATGGGACGTGGCGATCGTCGATCTCTTCCTCGACCAGGGCAACGGGCTGGGCGTGCTCGACGCCTGCCGCCAGCGGGCGACGCACCAGAAAATGGTGGTGCTGAGCAACTACGCCACGCCCGACATGCGCGAGCGCTCCCGGGCGCTGGGGGCGGATGCCTTCTTCGACAAGTCGGCGGAGATCGATCAACTGCTCGACTACTGCGAGGGTCTCAGCCGACAGTTCTGAGGCCGGCCGTCAAGGCTGCGAAGGGGGGAGCCGGATTTCTGGGGTAAAACGCATCGCGTCATCGAACTCCGGATCCATCCTCCACATGAAAAGCAGCAGAATCGACTTCAAGGGCCGCGTGGCCATCGTCACCGGCGCGGGCAACGGCCTGGGCCGCCAGCATGCGCTGGCCCTCGCGGCGCGCGGCGCCAAGGTGCTGGTCAACGACCTCGGCAGCGCGCGCGACGGCTCCGGCGGCTCGGTGAGCGCGGCGCAGGCGGTGGTCGACGAGATCCGGGCCGCAGGCGGCGAGGCCCTCGCCAACGGGGCCTCCGTGACCGACTTCGAGGCCGTCCAGGCGATGGTGCAGCAGGCCGTCGATGCCTGGGGCCGCGTCGACATCCTGGTCAACAACGCAGGCATCCTGCGCGACAAGAGCTTCGCCAAGATGGAACTGGCCGATTTCCGCCTGGTGCTGGACGTTCACCTGATGGGCGCCGTGCATTGCACCAAGGCCGTCTGGCCGATCATGAACGCGCAGAAATACGGCCGCATCGTCATGACCACCTCGTCGTCCGGGCTGTACGGCAACTTCGGCCAGAGCAACTACGGCGCCGCCAAGCTGGCCCTGGTCGGCCTCATGCAGACGCTGTGCATCGAAGGCGCGAAAAACGACATCCGCGTGAACTGCCTGGCGCCCACCGCCGCCACGCGGATGACCGAAGACCTGATGTCCGGCGAACTGCTGGACGCGCTGAGGCCCGAGGCCGTGGTGCCCGCGATGCTGGTGCTGGCCGCCGAGCACGCGCCCAGCCGCACCATCCTCTGCGCCGGTGCCGGCTCCTTCGAGGCCGCCCACATCACGCTGACCCACGGCATCTGGCTGGGCACGGACAGCGACACGCCCGAACAGTTGCTCACCCGGCTGGCCGAGGTCAGCGACCGGCAGGGCGAGACCGTGCCCGAGGCCGGCAATGCCCAGACCCGCATCGAGGTCGAGAGGGCGCTCGCGCACGCCGCAGTGAGGGCATAGGGGACACTGCGGCGCGGGGCACGGGGCGCTATTCGGCCGCTGCGTCGCCGTCGTCCTTGCGGATCGAGTCGCGGTCGCGGTGGCCGCCGAGGCGCCCGAGCGTGCTGTCCAGCGCATGTCTGAGCTTGGTGCAGGCGCCGCGAAAGGCCTCGTCCATGCCGCGCGCATGGTGGCTCACGGCCAGGGGCGCGTAGCCGGCGAGCCGGGCTTCCATCAGGCAGCGCTGGTCGCCGCCGCCGGCGCCGTGGTTCTCATCGCTCAGGTGGATCTCGACGCGCGTCACCTCCGCCGTGAAGCGGCTGAGCGATTGGCGAATTTCGGCGTCGGCCCAGCGCTCCAGCGCCTCCTTGTTCTCGATGCCGTTGCCGGTGTTGATCTGGATCTGCATGAAATCCCCTTCTTCATCGTGCGTGCACCGGCTACTGTGCACCGATCGGCGACGGCTGTGCGTCAGCATTTCCCGAGTCCGCCTGCGGTACGCTTGCCACATGGCCATTCAGTGGTTCCCCGGACACATGCACCTGACCCGCAAGGCGATCGCCGAGCGGGTCAAGGAGATCGACGTCGTCATCGAGCTGCTCGATGCGCGGTTGCCGGGGTCGAGCGCCAACCCGATGCTGGCCGAACTGACCGGGCACAAGCCCGGGCTGAAGGTGCTCAACAAGCAGGACCTGGCGGACCCGGGCGCGAGCGCGCTCTGGCTGGCCCACTACAACGCGCTGCCTGATACGCGCGCCATCGCGCTCGATGCCAGCCAGGCGGCGCCGGCGCGCCAGCTGATCGAGGCCTGCCACCAGCTCGCGCCCTCGCGCGGCGGCCTGGCCAAGCCGATGCGGGTGTTGATCTGCGGCATTCCCAACGTCGGCAAGTCGACCTTGATCAACACCCTCGCCGGCAGCCGCAAGGCCAGGACCGGCGACGAGGCCGGCATCACCAAGCTCGAACAGCGCATCGCATTGGCCGACGATTTCTATCTCTGGGACACGCCCGGCATGCTCTGGCCGCGCATCATCGTGGCGCAAAGCGGCTACAACCTGGCCGCCAGCGGGGCGATCGGCCGCAATGCCTTCGACGAGGAAGAAGTGGCACTGGCGCTGCTCGACTATCTGCAGCGCCACTATGCGGGCCTGGTCGAGGCGCGCTTCAAGCTCGATCCGATCGAGGGCCTGCGCGACCTGCAGGTGCTCGACGCCATCGGCCGCAAGCGCGGCGGCCTGCTGGCCGGTGGCCGGGTCAATCTGCAGAAGGCGGCGGAAATCGTGCTGCACGAATTCCGCAGCGCCAGCATGGGACGCATCACGCTGGAGACCCCCGAGGAGTTCGCGCAGTGGCTCGCGGCCGGGCAATTGATCGATGCCGAGCGCCATGCGAAGAAGGAGGCCCGCGCCCGCCGCAAGCGTCCCGGCGCGCGCCAGGCCGAGGACCGGGACGAGGACGGCTGAGCTGCGCTCAGTGCGGCAGCTCGATGGCTGCTTCCCGGGCGATGTAGCGCACGTGGCGGAAATCGCGGATCAGCTTCACCTGCTCGCCCTCCCATTGCAGTTCGACGAAATAGCGCGGCGCTGCCGCTGCCGTTTCGCCGGGCCCGACCACGGCCAGTATTTCGCGGCCCTCCAGCCAGGCCGGCAGCAGGCGCCAGTCGCCCAGGCGCTCGTAGTTGCTGAAATAGATGCCCACTGCGCGCCGCCCGGCGGCCTTGTGGCGCGACACCAGATCCAGCCGGACATCGTCGGCCAGCAGGGCGCGCACGCCGTCCCAGTCGTGGGCATTGAAAAGGCTGGCATAGTGCAGCAGCTGGGGCGACAAGGAACGCGCCGGGGGGGCGGCCGGCGCGGCGTCCGCCAGCTGTCGCAGCAGGGCCCGCCCGCGGTGCAGCGCCGCTTTCACCGCCGGCACGCTGAGCTCGAGTTCGCTCGCGATGTCCTCCAGCGAATGGTCCAGCACGTCCTTCAGGATCACGCTGCCGCGCTGCGCCGGCGCCAGTTGCAGGAAGGCCGACAACGCCGCGCGCACGGCCTGCTGGCGGGCCAGCAGCAGGTCGGGCTCGTCCGCCGCATCGGCCGCGACTTCCAGCGCGGCTTCGATCGGCTCGGTGCGCCGATGGGCCTCGTGGCGCCAGTGGTCGATCGCCCGGTTGTGGGCGATGCGAAACAGCCAGGGCCGAAGCGGCGGGATCTCCCTCAGTTCGGCCAGTTGGTAGTAGGCGCGCGCCAGGGTGTCCTGCACGACGTCCTCGCCGTCCGCCACCGAGCCGGTCATGCGCGCGGCATAGCGATGCAGGTCGGGGCGGATGTCGTCGACCAGCTGCAGGAACCGGCCGCGCGCCTGTTCCAGCTCGGCGATGAGCGGATCCGGCACGGCGGGCGGTTCAGGACTCGAAGAAGCCATACGACCCGATTTCCGTCAGTTCGACCGTCACCGCAGGCTCTTCGCAGCGCTCTCCCACCCCCGCCGCGAAGGCCTTGAAAGCCGGCAGCGTGAGCAGCGCCTGCCGATGCTCCTCGCTGTCGTGCGTGACGATGTGCATGAAGCTCAGGCCGTCGGCCAGCCGGAAGGTGGCGTAGCGCAGCCCCGGCGGCGCGAGCTTTTGCAACTCCTCGTACACCTGCCGGATGTAGCGCTCGTTTTCCTCGACGCGATCGGCCTTGACCTTGTATCTCACCATGCGTTTCATGATCGGATCCTTTCACCGGCAGTGGCCGGAAGCATTGTTCCACCTCCACAAGACGGCCCGGCCGCTCGAAAGGATGCGGTGCCCGGCGCACTCTGCACGATTTCCGTCACCGGCCTATGCTGGCAGACCGGCCGGAACCGCTT
>DASXKG010000235.1:0-3454 GCA_036496965.1 Variovorax sp. | reverse complement strand
GAGCCTGGACCTGAAGAAATTCAACAAGGTCATCGGCCTGCCGGTGCCGGTGCTGAATGTGCCCCCCGACTACCTGAGCCAGCTGAAGCACAAGGTCCGAACCGATCTGAAACGCAAGCTGAAGGCCTCGGCCGGCCTGCGACTGGTCGAGACCGATGGCTTGCCTCAAGAGCATCTGCAGCGGGTGCATGAGCTCTATCGCCAGACCTGCGACAACGCAGACATCCAGTTCGAGCAATTGAATGTTGCGTACTTCCAGGAAAGCGCCCGGTTGAGCAAGTACATCTTCTATTTCGAGGGCGACACGATGATCGGCTTTCACCAGCTGATGTGCAGCGAGAAGATCATGTACTGCAAGTACATCGGCATGGACTACAGCAAGAGTCATCCATACAAGCTGTACTTCGCGCTCATGCTCCAGGCCGTCGATATCTGTATTCGCGACGGCATCCGGCAGATTGACTTCGGCGTCACCAGCTACGCTTTCAAGCGCCACGTCGGCAGCGAGATGCGTCAGACCTTCAACTACTTTCAACACCGCAATGCAGGGGTCAATGCAATCCTGAAGCGACTCTCTTTCCTTCTGGAGCCTGGCGAGTCTGAGCTTCGTTGAACAACCGCCCAACGTCGAAAGTCGATATGAATGCCTGGGTCTATCTTGCGATCGCCATCTGTGCCGAGGTGATCGCGACCACCTCGCTGAAATACGCCGAAGGCTTCACCAAGCCCTTGCCGACCTTGGCGGTGGCGCTCGGCTATGGCATCTCGTTCTTCCTGCTCTCGTTGATCCTCAAGACGATTCCCGTGTCCATCACCTACGCCATCTGGGCGGGTGCCGGGGTGGCGTTGGTGACGATCGTCGCCTGGCTCTGGCTGGGACAGAAACTGGATGCCGGCGCACTCGTCGGCATCGGCCTGATCGTGGCGGGCGTGATCGTGATCAATGTCTTTTCGAAGACCGTGACCACCACCTGAGTGAGCCGAGGCGCCCTGACGTCACTTCAACTGGTACCACAGCGTCACCAAGAAGGTCATCTGGGTGCGCGATGTGGTCACCGGGCTGCGACCGGCGTCGCCGATCAAGCGAGCCACCAGCCACTGGCCGCTCAGTTTCCAGCGTGGGTCGATCTGCACCTCGGCATTGAGCGACGCATTCAAGTCGCTCCATCCGGCGCCGGGCGCGAAGACCGGCAGGCTGCCCGCGGACGACTCCGCTGGCGTCACGCCGAAGTAGCTGCGCAGGTACGCCCCGTTGGACCAGGTGGTACCCAGCGTCAGCCCGAGCAGCGCTGAATCTCCCAATGGCGCGGCGATGGTCGCCCCCGTCTCGAACTGCGTGCCATTCCGATCGGAGCCCGAACCGGTCAGCAAGCTCGACTGCAGCACCAGGAACTGCCATGGCTCGTAGTTGAGGAACAGGCCGAGGCCGAGACGGTTCCCGACATCGTCCAGCCCGCGAGCCCGCGAGCGGTCGTCATCGCGACCGAACACGGGCCAAAGCCGCGCACCGAACTGCAAGTCTTCGCGCTTCGAGAAATTCCAGCCGGCGCCGATGTCCGTCGAGATGAAACCGCCGCTGGGGGACTCGAAGTCGATGCCCACGAGTGGGAGGACCTTGGTGCGATCCGAACCGGGCGCTTCCGGATAGCCGGCCAGCGCGGGACCTACGGCCAAGGTGTAGCCGTCCTTGGGCGGCGCATCGATGAGGATCAAGCCGCCCAGCGCGTGAGCTTTCAAGGTCGAAAAGAGGAGCGCCAGGGCCAGAACGAATCGTTGGGCCCAAGCGAGGCCAGCGCGCCCGGTCATCAGTTCGGATGCGATCGCCCGAGCAGGGCATACAGCAGGATTGCGCCGAAGGTCGCGGTGCCGATCCCGCCGAGCGCGAAATGGCCGAACTTGAGCGTGAAGTCGCCCGTGCCCAGGATCAGCGTGATCGCGGCCACGATCAGGTTCTTGTTCTGCGAGAAGTCCACCTTGTTGTCGACCCAGATCTTGGCACCAGCCACCGCGATGAGGCCGAACACCACGATGCTCACGCCGCCCATCACCGGCAGCGGGATCGCCTGCACCAGCGAGCCGAACTTGGGGCTGAAGCCCAGCACCAGCGCGATCAGAGCGGCGACGACGAACATCGCCGTCGAGTAGATCTTGGTGGCCGCCATCACGCCGATGTTCTCGGCGTAGGTCGTGACACCGGTGCCGCCGACGGCGCCGCTCACCATGGTCGCGATGCCGTCGCCGATGAAGGCGCGTCCCAGGTAGGGGTTGAGATCGCGCCCCGTCATCGCGCCGACGGCCTTGAGGTGGCCCAGGTTCTCGGCCACCAGGATGACCGCCACCGGCGCGATCAGCAGCATGGCGTTGACGTCGAACACCGGCGACGAGAACGTCGGCAGGCCGAACCACGGCGCGGCCGCCAGCGGAGCGACATTGATCGGCTTGCCCAGCCCGAGGCCGTTGGTCAGCACCGCGTAGATCACGCTCGCCGCGATCAGCCCCATGAGAATGAGCAGGCGCTGGATCATGCCGCGCGTGTAGACCGCGATCAGTCCCACGCTCATGAAGGTCACGAGCTGCATCCAGGTGTCGAAGCCCGTCGGCGCCATGTTCTTGATCGGCACGCTCGCCAGGTTGAGCCCGATCACCGCCACCACGGCCCCGGTGACCACCGGCGGCATCAGCCGCTCGATCCAGTGGACCGCGACGTCCTGCTCGATCTCTTCCACCTCGATGCCTTCGAGTCCGCGCACCGGCGCGCGCTTGGTGTGGCGCTCGTTGGTGAGCGCCACCAGCACGCCGATCAGCGCATAGATCCCTCCGCAGACGATGATGCCGCCCAGCGCCACGCCCAGGTTGGTGTTCGGCCCCGTGCCCGCATAGCCGCTGGCCGCGATCACCACGCCGATGAAGGCGAAGCTCGAGCCCAGGTAGCTCGGCACCCGGCCGCCGGTGATGAAGAAGAAGATCAGCGTGCCGATGCCGCTCATCAGGATCGCGATGTTGGGGTTGAAGCCCATCAGGATCGGCGCCAGCACCGTGGCGCCGAACATCGCGATCACGTGCTGCACGCCCATCGCGGCCGTCTGCGGCCAGGCCAGGCGCTCGTCGGGCGCGACGATGGCGCCCGCGGACGCCGTCACCTTGCGCCAGCGGGGAAGATAGGAATCGCTCATGGTTTTTTCTCCTTGTTGATTTTTTTATTCCAGGTGCGCATGGGGAGATTTCCTTAGGGCCAGGGTGGCAAACTATAGCGAACGGTGCCAGGTGCGTGAGGGAACACTGGCTATTGCCGAGCAGGCTACGACCGCACGGACGTCCCCATGACTACTGCAGGATCAGCGCGCCAGCCGGCCGGCTCCAGGATTGCCGCGGTCGCCCTGGCTTCGGTTGCCGCGTTGGTGCTGCTTGTCGTGTTCTTTCCCTGGGATCTCCTGCGGGGGCCGGTCAATCGGTA
>DASXKG010000234.1:0-3946 GCA_036496965.1 Variovorax sp. | reverse complement strand
GCACGCTGGCCCTCATCCGCGAATTCGATGCACCGCAACCGGGGCTGCTGCAGATCGAATGCGTCGGCACGCAGCGCTTTCGGCTGCGCAGCAGCGAAATGCAGAAGCACGGCCTCTGGACCGGCGAAGCGGACACCGTCCCCGACGACCTGCCGCTGGAGGTCCCCGAGGATCTCCGGCACGCCTCCGATGCCTTGCGCCGCCTGGTGACCACGCTCGAGGAACGACAGCGCATGCAGGGCAGCGGCGAGGTCCGGCTTCCGATCGGACAACCGTACCGTTTCGACGATTGCGGCTGGGTCGCCAACCGCTGGTGCGAATTGCTGCCGATGCAGAGCGAACTCAAGCAGCGCCTGATGGCGCTGGACAGCCCGTTGATGCGCCTGGAACTGGTCAGCGACCTGCTGGCCCGCGCCGGGATCGCCAAATAGGCCTGGCTTGCTACCAATTCGATAGCGTCCGAGGCAGGATCGGCGCGGACAATGGGAGGGTCCGGCGCGAGTCCCGGGCGGCTAAAATGGCGGGTTGCGCCTTGTCTTGCGCACTCCCTCCCACGCATTGCCCATGTCCGACCACCCGACCCCTTCCGCTCCCCTGCCCGCGCCTGCCGTTGCCGCGGCCGACGACAACCAGCTGATCGCAGAGCGGCGCGAGAAACTCAAGGCGCTGCGCGCCGCCCAGGCCGAAGGCAAGGGGGTTGCCTTCCCCAACGATTTCAAGCCGGCCGATCGCGCGACGGCGCTGCTCGCCGCTCATGGCGACAGCGACGCCGAAGCGCTCGAGGCGGCATCGATCGCCGTCAGCGTGGCCGGCCGGATGATGCTCAAGCGCGTCATGGGCAAGGCCAGCTTCGCCACCTTGCAGGACGCCACCGGGCGCATCCAGCTCTACGTCCAGCGCGATGCGATCGGCGAGGAGGCCTATGCCGATTTCAAGCGCTGCGACCTCGGCGACATCCTCGGCGCCGTCGGCACGCTGATGAAGACCAAGACCGGCGAGCTGTCGGTCAAGGTGACGCAGCTGCGCCTCCTGACCAAGAGCCTGCGGCCGCTGCCCGACAAGTTCCACGGCATGGCCGACCAGGAGCAGAAGTACCGCCAGCGCTATGTCGACCTGATCACCGATGCCGGAGCGCGCGAGCGTTTCACTGCCCGCAGCAAGGCGGTCAGCGCACTGCGCGAATTCATGGTGGCCAACGACTTCCTCGAGGTCGAGACGCCGATGCTGCATCCCATCCCGGGCGGCGCCAACGCCAAGCCCTTCAAGACGCACCACAACGCGCTCGACCAGGAGATGTTCCTGCGCATCGCGCCCGAGCTCTACCTGAAGCGGCTGATCGTCGGCGGCTTCGAGCGCGTGTTCGAGATCAACCGGAGCTACCGCAACGAAGGCATCTCGGTGCGGCACAACCCCGAGTTCACGATGATGGAGTTCTACGCGGCCTACTGGAACTACCGCGACCTGATGGACTTCACCGAGACATTGATCCGCACCATCGCCGACAAGGCCGTCGGCACCCAGCAGCTGAACTACCAGGGCCAGGCCGTCGACCTGAGCCAGCCCTTCGAGCGGCTCACGATCCGCGAGGCGATCCTGAAGCACACCGAGGCCGGCGCCGGCGTCGACGATGCGCGGTGGCTGATCGACGCGCTGCGCAAGCTCGGCCTCGGCGAAGAGAAGGACAAGCTGTCGCGGCGCAGCCTGGCCAGCCTGCAGGTCATGTACTTCGAGGAAACCGTGGAAGACAAGCTCTGGCAGCCGACCTTCATCATGGAACACCCCACCGAGATCTCGCCGCTGGCCCGCGCCAACGACGAGCGCCCCGAAGTCACTGAACGCTTCGAGCTCTACATCACGGGCCGCGAATTCGGCAACGGCTTCAGCGAGCTCAACGATGCCGAGGACCAGGCCGCGCGCTTCAACGCCCAGGCCGCCGCCAAGGACAGCGGCGACGACGAGGCCATGTACTACGACCACGACTTCGTGCGCGCCCTCGAATACGGCATGCCGCCGACCGGCGGCTGCGGCATCGGCATCGACCGCCTGATGATGCTCCTGACCGATTCGCCGAGCATCCGCGACGTGATCCTGTTCCCGGCCCTGCGCCGCGAGAGCTGAAGCCCGCGTGCCGGCGATCGGGATCGACTTCGGAACCTCCAACTCCGCCGCCGCCTGGGTGGCGGACGATGGCCTGGCGCGTCCGCTGCTGCTGGAGGGCCAGGCGACGGCGATCCCGACGGCGATCTTCTTCAACGCCGAGGAGCACACGACGCATTTCGGCCGCGAGGCGATCGGCCTGTATCTCTCGGGCACCGAGGGCCGGCTGATGCGCTCGCTCAAGAGCCTGCTGGGCAGTTCGCTGCTGCAGGAGCAGACCGAGATCGGCAACGCGCGCGTGAGCTTCGAGGACATCATCACCCTCTTCCTGTCCGAGCTGGGCGCACGCGCGCACCGGCAGTTGGGCGCGGCGCCCGAGCGGGTGGTCATCGGCCGCCCGATCCGCTTCGTCGACGACGACGCGAAGCGCGATGGGCTGGCCGAGGCGACGCTGCGCCGCGCGGCGCGCAACGCCGGCCTGGGCGAGGTCGACTTCCAGTACGAACCGATCGCGGCGGCCTTCGACTACGAGCGCCGCATCGGGCGCGAAGCGCGGGTGCTGATCGTCGACATCGGCGGCGGCACCTCCGATTTCACCGTGGTGCGCCTCGGCCCCGAGCGCATGCGCCGCGCCGATCGCGCCGGCGACGTGCTGGCCACCAGCGGCGTGCACATCGGCGGCACCGACTACGACCAGCGGCTCAGCCTCGAATGCGCGATGCCGCTGCTGGGCTTGCGCCACATCGGTCCGCAGGGTCGCGAAGTGCCGAGCCGGGCCTTCTTCGACCTTTCCACCTGGCACCTGATCCACTGGCAGCAGACGCCCAAGGGCATCCGCTCGGCGCAGGCGCTGCGCGCCAACTATGCCGACGCGCGCCTGCACGACCGGCTGATGCAGGTGCTGGTGAATGGCCAGGGACACCGCATCGCCGGCGAAGTCGAAGCCGCCAAGATCCGCAGTTCGATCGACGGCGGCGATGTGGCAATCGACCTGTCCTGCGCCGAGCCGGGCCTGGGCGCGACGCTGGGGCCCGGGAACATGGCCTTGCATCTGGCCGCGCTGCTCGACAGCGTGGTCGACTGCGCGCGCGATTGCGTGCGCCATGCGGGCCTGGCCGGCGATGCGCTCGACGCCATCTACCTGACCGGCGGCGCATCGGCCTTGCGGCCATTCCAGCAGGTCCTGCGCAGCGCGTTTGCAGGCATCGAGATCGTCGAAGGCGACCTCTTCGGCGGCGTGGCCGCCGGGCTGGCGTACGCGGCGGCAGCCAGGAAGCCCGCAGCGCGGCCGGCATGAAATACCTCGCCGCGTACCCCGCGGCGCTGCGCGCCCAGGTCGAGCAGCTGGTCGCCCAGGGTCGGCTCGGCCATTGGCTGCAGCAGCGCGACGGCGCCACGCACGACATCCGCACCGACCGCGCGCTCTACGGCTATGTGAGCGACATCAGGAGCGAATTCCTGCGCAATGCCGAGCCCTTGTCCAAGGTGGCGTTCGACAACAAGCTCCACGTCATCCGCCACGCCCTGGGCACCCACACCACCGTCTCCCGGGTCCAAGGCAGCCGGCTGAAGTCCAAGCGCGAGATCCGTGTGGCGAGCCTGTTCAAGGAAGTCCCGATCGAATGGCTGCGCATGATCGTCGTGCACGAACTCGCGCACCTGAAGGAGCGCGAGCACGACAAGGCCTTCTACCAACTCTGCCTCCACATGGAGCCGGACTATCACCAGTTCGAACTCGACCTGCGCCTGTACCTGACCCACCTGGACGGCGGCGGCGAGCGGCTCTGGCTGGCCGCCGTTTAGAGACGCGCAAGCAGATCGAGCGCCTGGCGATGCGCCGTCGACCGGA
>DASXKG010000233.1:0-4126 GCA_036496965.1 Variovorax sp. | reverse complement strand
CGAACTGGTCGACCTGGCGCTGCGCCTGGCGCCGCCCGGCGTGCACGTGGCGGCGCCGGAACTGGTCTGGCGGGCCACCCAGGGCGACCTGCCCGCCGTGGTGGCAGGCTGGGTGAATTGACCCCCACGCTCCCCCACTGCGTGTGGGTCGCTGCCCCACGAGGGCCCGGCGCCGGCCCGAGGCGCCAGTGGAGGCAAAATCGCGCTAACCGCCCACTTTCCATGTCCACCAAAGCCAAAACCCGCAGCGGCGCCATCGGCGGCTCAGCCGACGAGATCGAAGCCGCGTTCTATGAATCCCTGCAGCGCGGCGATGTCGACGCGCTGATGCAATGCTGGGCCGACGAGGAGGAGATCTTCTGCGTCCATCCCGGCGGCCCGCGCCTGGTCGGCAGCAGCGCGATCCGCGCCGCCTTCGAGCACATGTTCGGCAACGGCAGCATCCTGGCCACGCCGGCGCGGGTGCGCAAGGTCGAGTCGATCGCCAGTGCCGTGCACAACGTGCTCGAGCGCATCGAGGTGCTGACCGCCGAAGGACCGCGCCATGCCTTCGTGCTGGCCACCAATGTCTACCACCGCACCGCCCAGGGCTGGCGCATGGTCGCCCACCATGCGAGCCCGGGCAGTGTCCAGGAACCCGGCGACGCCAGCGACCTGCCGCAGACTCTCCACTAGCCAAATGAATCAACTCCGCGCAAGACCCCGGAAAGGGCCCAAGGCCTGATGCAATACGTCGCTCCGCTCTGGCTGCCCGGCGGCAACCTGCAGACCATCTGGCCGGCGCTCTATGCGCGGCGCCTGGAGGCGGCGCTGCCCGACTACCGGCGCGAGCGCTGGACCACGCCCGACGGCGATTTCCTCGACGTCGACTTCCTCGAAGCGTCCGCCGCCGGCCCCAAGCCCATGCTGGTGCTGTTCCATGGGCTGGAGGGCTCCTCGCACAGCCACTATTCGGAAACCTTCGCGGATTTCGCGGCGCAGCGGGGCTGGGACTACGCCGTGCCGCATTTCCGCGGCTGCAGCGGCGAACTCAACCTGGCGCCGCGCGCCTACCACTCCGGCGATTTCGAGGAGATCGACTGGATCCTGGCCCGGCTGCGCCGGCGCCAGGACCGCAGTGCCGCTTCGACGTCGCTGCAGCAGGCCGCATCCGTGGGCACAGACGCGCCCGCCGGCAGCGTGCCGCCCCTCTTTGCGGTCGGCATCTCGCTCGGCGGCAACGCGCTGATGCGCTGGGTCGAGGAAACCGGCGACCAGGCTTCGAAGGTCGTGCGCGCCGCGGCCTCGATCTCGGCGCCGCTGGACCTGGCGGCCGGCGGCGACGCCATCGGCCGCGGCTTCAACCGCCTGGTCTACACGCGCATGTTCCTGGCCACCATGAAGCCCAAGGCGCTGGCCAAGCTGGCCCAGCATCCGGGGCTGTTCGACCGCGATGCGCTGCTGGCGGTGCGCGACCTGCGCGGCTTCGACAACGTCTTCACTGCGCCGCTGCACGGGTTCCGGGACACCGACGACTACTGGCGCCGCTGCTCGGCCAAGCCGCTGCTGCACCAGGTCCGGATTCCCTCCCTGGTGGTGAATGCCGCCAACGACCCCTTCGTGCCTGCCGCCAGCCTGCCACGACCGCAGGAGGTCGGCAGCCATGTCACGCTGTGGCAGCCGGCGCACGGCGGCCATGTCGGATTCCCCGACGGCCCGCCGCCCGGCCATGTGCGCGCCATGCCGGGGCGGGTGGTCGACTGGCTGCAGGCGCATTCCTGATGGACGACATCGTCAAGCAGGCGCTGGCCAAGTGGCCCAACGTGCCCGACTGCTACGGCTGGCTGGGTCTCGACGCACGCGGCAACTGGTTCCTGCGCGACGACCGCACGCAGGCCCTGGGGCCGTTCCCCGAGGCCAGGGGTTCGCAGCTGCGGCACGAGAAGCTGATCGACTTCATCCAGCGCAACTACGAGCGCGACGATGCGGGGCAGTGGTTCTTCCAGAACGGGCCGCAGCGGGTCTATGTCGAGCTCGAGGCGACGCCGTGGATCTGGCGCCTTGGCGACGACTTCTCGGTGCAGTCGCATGCCGGCCGGCCGGTCGAGCCCTCGGCCTGCCTGCTCGACGGCGAGGGCAGGCTCTACCTGGTGGCGGAGATCGGGCTCGGCCTGGTCCACACGCTGGACGTCGGCATCGCCGCCGAGGCGATCGAGCAGGGCCGATGGGCGCCCGAGGAGGTGCGCGCCGAGGATCTCCCCGCGCGCTTCGGCTACGTGAACAGCCCCGCCTCGACATCGAAAAAGCCCGCTTGAAGCGGGCTTAGGGCCTTCGCGAGCACAAGAGGGCGATTTACTTGGGCGCTTCCGTCCCGGGTGCCGCTGTCGCCGTCGAGGCCGGAGCAGCCTGGGCCGGCGCAGCACCAGCAGCAGCGTCGGGCGCGGCGTCGGAGGCGGCCGGGGCCGCCGGACGGTCCGGCACCGGGAAATTGGCGCCCCCGGCGTTGGCCATGTAGACCACCGCGCGGCCGACTTCGATGTCGTCGAAGTCGCCGCCGCCTTGCGGAGGCATCACGCCCTTGCCGTGCAGCGCGTGGTCCAGCAGCGCGGCGTAGCCCTGGCCGATGCGCGGACCCCAGGCGGCCGCATCGCTGAAATGCGGCGCGGCCGGAATGCCCGGCGAGCCGTGGCAGGTGATGCACTGGCCCTTGAACACCGCCTCGCCGGTGGCGAGCGGGCGGTTGGCATCGCGGATCTCGATCGAGCCGATCTTCTTCAGCCGCTCGGCGATATCGCGGTCGCGGTCGGCCTGCGTCACCCCGTACAGCGACATGTCGCCGCCGGTGGCCGTGCCCGAGGGCCGGATGCCCGTCACCACGAACGAGACCAGGCCGGCAATGATCAGGATCGGAGCGACGAAGGAGAAGAACACCGCCAGCAGCAGCTGCCTGGGATGCTTGATCGGGCCGGTGTGGGCTTCCTCTGCGGCCGGGGAATGCGAATCGTCGCTCATTGGGTCCTCTGTCGGGGGCTCTTCGGGGGGCTTTTCAAAACCAAGCGGATTATAGAGAGCGGCCTTTCACCGGGTCGCCCAGCCCCCGCCGAGCGTCTTGTAGAGCACCACCTGGTTCTGCAGCAACTGCTGGCGTGTCTGCGCGGTCGCGAGCTGGGAGGTGTAGAGCGAGCGCTGCGCGTCGAGCAGGTCGAGGCCGCTGGCAACGCCATTGCGGTAGCGCAGGTCGGACAGGTCGAAACGGATCTGCTCCGCCTGCGTCTGCCTGACCAGGGCATCGAGCTCCTTGTCGTAGGTCGCGCGGCCGGCGAGTGCGTCGGCGACTTCGCGGAAGGCGGTCTGGATGGTCTTCTCGTACTGCGCCACCGCGACCTGCTGGCCGGCGCGCGCCGAATCCAGGTTCGCCTGGTTCAGCCCGGCATTGAAGATCGGCACGCTGACCGTCGGCGCGAAGGACCACAGCTTGGTGCCGCTCGAGAACAGGTTCGAGAACTCCGGGCTGATGGTGCCGATCGAGGAGGTCAGAGACACGCTCGGGAAGAAGGCCGCGCGCGCGGCGCCGATGTTGGCGTTGGCCGCGATCAGCTGCTGCTCGGCGGCGCGGATGTCCGGCCGCTCGGCGATCAGGTCCGAGGGCAGGCCGGCGGGCAGCTCGGGCATCGGCGCCAGCGCCTGCAGGCCCTGGGCACTGCCAGTGACCGCATCGGGCGGCATCGGCGCGCCGAGCAGCAGCGCCAGCGCGTTCTCGTCCTGCATGCGCGCGCGCTGCTGCTGCTCGTAGGCGGCACGCGCCGTGAGGGCCTGCGACTCGGCAAAACGGTAGTCGATCTCGGACGAGACGCCGTTGTCGAAGCGCATCTTGGTCAAGCGCAGCGACTCGTCGCGCGTGACCATGGTCTGGCGCGTGATCTCCAGCACCTCGTCGTCGCCGAGCACCGCCAGCCAGCCGTTGGCGACCGCGCTGATCAGGCTGATCTGCACCGCCTTTCGGTTTTCCTCGGAGGCCAGGTATTGCGCCTGCTGGGCCTTCGTCAGGCTGGCGATGCGGCCGAAGAAATCGATCTCCCAGGACGACAGGCCCAGCGCCACCGTGTAGAGCGAACCGACACCGGACGTGCCTTCGGGCGTCGGCCGC
>DASXKG010000232.1:0-3516 GCA_036496965.1 Variovorax sp. | reverse complement strand
ATCGTCAAGCTGGCGGGCCTCGCGAGCGTGATCGCCGGTCCGGCACTGTGGGCCTTCGCGGCCCTGACGGTGCTGCTCACGCAGGTGATCTCATTCAACCCGCGAGCCTTCTGGGAAATGGCGTTCAAGCCGGCCGCCGGCGACGACAACGCCGACCCCCCGCCCGAGATCCCGCTCTCGCATCCCGGCCGCTTCGTCACGGCGGTCGAACTGAGGCTGCTTGAATGCCACCACTGCGGCGCAGTCTGGGCACACGCGCACGATGGGGAGCCGTGCGGGCGCTGCGGCACCCACCTGCGCTCGCGCAAGCCGGACAGCATCCGCCGCACCTGGGCCTTCCTGATGGCAGGCGCCATCATGTACCTGCCGGCCAACCTGCTGCCGGTGATGATCACCCAGAGCCTGCTCGGCACACAGCAGGACACCATCATGAGCGGGATCATCTACTTCTGGGTGACGGGTTCCTATGAGCTTGCGGCGCTGGTCTTCACGGCCAGCTTCCTCGTCCCGCTGTTCAAGCTGGCGGCGCTGTTCCTGCTCGCGCTTCTGGCTCAACGGCGCAGCGACTGGCGGCGCCACCAGCGGGCGCAGCTCTATCGCCTGCTCGAGATCATCGGCCGCTGGTCGATGCTCGACGTGTTCGTGGTCTCCCTGCTGGCCGGGCTGGTGCGTCTGCAAGGCTTTGCCGAGATCACGGCGGCCGCAGGCATCGCGGCTTTCGCGTCGGTCGTCGTCCTCACCATGCTCTCGTCGATCAGTTTCGATCCTCGACTGACCTGGGAGGGCGACAACGTTCCAGAGGTCGAAACAAATGAACCAAGAGCAGTTCGATGACCCTGCAGCACCGGGCGAACCACGCATCGTCAGGCGGCGCGACTGGCTGCCCTCGCTGGTCTGGCTGATTCCGATCGTCGCGGCCCTGGTGGGCATCACCCTGGTGGCGAAGATCCTGTGGGACCGCGGCCCCGAAATCGTGCTCACCTTCGAGACCGCGCAAGGCCTGGACGCGGGCAAGACCACGGTCCGCTACAAGGACGTGCAGATCGGCATCGTGAAGACCATCAGCCTGGCGCAAGACCGCGACCACGTGCGGCTGGTGGTGCAGCTCAACAAGGAGGCCCAGGGCTTCACGGCCGCGGACACCCGCTACTGGGTCGTTCGCCCGCGGCTGGACACCACCGGCATCTCGGGCCTGAACACGCTGTTCTCGGGCCCGTACATCGGTGCCGATGCCGGCGTGTCGACCGACACCAGCCACGAGTTCACCGGGCTGGAGGTTCCGCCGATCATCACCCGCGGGGCCGAGGGTCGGCAGTTCGTCCTGCACGCGCGGGACATCGGCTCGCTCGACTTCGGCTCGCCGGTGTACTTCCGGCGCATCCGGGTCGGCCAGGTGGTCTCGTACGATCTCGACCCGAACGGCCGCAGCGTCACGCTGCGCGTGTTCGTCAATGCACCCTACGACAAGTACATCGGCATCAACACGCGCTTCTGGCACGCGAGCGGCGTCGACCTGCAGCTGAGCGCCAGCGGACTCACGCTGCGCACCCAGTCGCTGGCCACGATCGTTCTCGGCGGCATCGCCTTCGACGCGCCGGACGGCAGCGCCGGCGCCCAGGTGCAGGGCGACTCGCCCTTCCTGCTGGCCGACGACGAAGGCAGCGCGATGAAGCCGCCGGATGGTCCGCCGCAGGACGTCCTGATGTATTTCGACCAGTCGATCCGCGGACTCTCGCTGGGCGCCGCCGTCGAGTTCCGCGGCATCGTGATCGGCGAGGTCAAGTCGATCGGCGTGCAGTTCGACCGCGACAGCCATCAGATCCTGATGCCGGTCACGGCGACGATCTATCCGGACCGCCTGCGCCGCGTCGAGGGCTCGCTGGCAGCGCCCGAAGACTCGCAAGAGCGCCAACGCAGGGTGCAGCAGCTGCTCGACCTGGGCTTGCGCGCGCAGCTGCGCACCGGCAGCCTGTTGACGGGTCAACTTTTCGTCGCGCTGGACGTATTCCCCAAGGAAAAACCGGCGCGCATCGACACAGGCAAGGACCCCTGGGTGATACCCACGGTGCCGAACAGGCTCGACGAACTGCAAACGCAGGTGCAGGAGATCGCGGCCAAGATCAACAAGATACCTTTCGACCAGCTGGCCGGCGACATGCGCAAGACGCTCGCTGCGCTCGACAAGACCCTCGGCGCCACGGAGACGGCCCTGCGCGGCATCGACAAGCAGGTCACGCCCGAAGTGGCCGCTGCACTGAAGGACGCACGCCAGACGCTCAACTCCGCGCAGCGGGCGCTGGACGACAACTCGCCGCTGCAGCAGGATGCCCGCGAGACGCTGCAGCAGCTCACCCGCGCCGCCGCGTCGATCACGGTGCTGGCCGACTACCTCGAGCGCCACCCCGAATCGCTGCTGCGCGGCAAGCCGGAGCAGAAGAAATGAACCGCCTCGTCGCATGCGGCGCGCTGATCGCGCTGGCCTTGTCGGGTTGCGCCAGCGCGCCCACGCACTTCTACACGCTGGCCGCGCCGCTGGACGCGCCGGCAACGGCAAGACCGCTGCAGGCGCCGGTCTACATCGAGTTCGCGCCACTGGCCTTGCCCCGGCGGCTGGCCAGGCCGCAGATGGTGCTGCGCAGCAAGGGCGATGCCGATTCGGGCGCGAAGGTCGATGTCCTCGAGGCCTACCGGTGGAGCTCGTCCTTCGAGTTCGAGCTGCGCGATGCGCTGGCCGACGGCGTGGCGCGCCGGCTCGGCGCCGTCAATTCGACGCTCGCCGGCCGCACGCCGGGGCAGGCGGCATGGCGCGTCTTGCTGCAGGTCGGGGCATTCGATGCCATCGAGGACGAGCGCATCGACGTCGCGCTGAACTGGACGGTGCGGCGCACCGATCGCAGCGAGACCAGCGCTTGCGAGTGGTCGGCCAGCGAAGCGGTGGGGCCAGGCATCGACGCGCTCGCGCAGGGGGCCCAACGCGTGACCTCGGCCGCCGCGGATGCGATCGCCCGCCACATCGCGGCGCTCGAGGCCAAGACTGCGCCGGACTGCATGACGCGCGCCGGCGCACCCTGAAGGCCGCGCCGGGCGGCTGTACATCCGCGCGTCGCGGGCTCATGATCGGGCTCACGAGCGGCGCTTGCGAGCGCGACTCATCTATCTGGAGGAGCCGAGCCCATGAAACGCTTCAGCCCTGCCTTCGCCGCCGCCCTGGGCGTTTTGGCGATGATTCCCCTGGACAGCGGTGCGGTGACCTGCGCGGCGGGTGTCTACCGCGCCGGCTGCGCCGGACCCAATGGCGCAGCGGTGGTGCGCCGGCCGCCGCCTCCGGTCTACCATCCGCCCGCCCATGTGACCTGTGTCAATGGCGTCTATCGCGCGGGTTGCGCGGGCCCGAACGGTGCGGCGGCGGTGCGCAAGTACTAGAAGACCCCCACGCTCCTTCACTTCGACAAGCGGGCCTTGCTGACAGAATCGGGTTCGTCGCTTCGCTGAAGAAGGAGAACCCATGTTCGCTGC
>DASXKG010000231.1:0-5443 GCA_036496965.1 Variovorax sp. | reverse complement strand
CCGGCGGCCGGCGGCCGGAGAACCTGCAGCTGCATGCCGGCCTGGGCGTGGTGGTCGGCGTCGACATCGGCGCCACCAGCCTGGATGTCGCCGTGCTGGCACCGGACCTGTCCGTGCTCGCCCAGCACGCGGAAGATGCCGACGTGCGCGAAGGCCCGGGCGTGGTGCTGGCGCGCGTGCGGGTGCTGGTGCGCGAACTGCTCGGGCGGGCCGGCCGCATGCCAGGCCAAGTGCTGGGCATCGGCATCGGTGTGCCCGGCCCGGTGAACTTCGAGACCGGGCAGCTGGTGAACCCGCCGCTGATGCCGGCCTGGGACAGCTTCTCGATCCGCGACTACCTGCGCGAGGACTACGCGGCGCCGGTGTTCGTCGACAACGACGTCAACCTGATGGCGCTGGGCGAGCTGTGGCGGCTGAAGCGCTCGCTGACCAACTTCCTGGTCATCAAGGTCGGCACCGGGATCGGTTGCGGCATCGTCTGCCATGGCGAGGTCTATCGCGGCGCCGCCGGCTCGGCCGGCGACGTCGGCCACATCTGCGTCGACCAGGAAGGCCCGCGCTGCCACTGCGGCAACCTGGGCTGCGTCGAGGCGATGGCGGCCGGTCCGGCCATCACGCGCATGGCGGTGCAGGCTGCCCAGGCGGGCGAAAGCGCCGCGCTGGCCGAATGCCTGCGCACGCAGGGGCGCATCGAGGCCACCGACGTCGGCCGCGCCAGCCGCGCCGGCGATGCCGCGGCGAACGCGATCGTGCAGCGCGCCGGCAGCCTGATCGGGCAGATGCTGGCCTCGATCGTCAACTTCTTCAATCCCTCGCATGTGTTCATCGGCGGAGGGATCACGCGCATCGGGCCGCTGTTCCTGGCGGCCGTGCGCCAGAGCGTGTACCAGCGCTCGCTGGCACTCTCGACGCGGCACCTGGAGATCCAGTACACGCCGCTCGGGCCGCAGGCGGGGCTGGTCGGCGCCGGCGTGCTGGCCATGGACGAGACGCTCAAGGTGCGGGGTGTCGCGCCATGACGGCCGCTGCCGCGGCTTCCGTCGCCGTCGAATTCGACGCCGTCGCGAAGGCCTTCGGCCCGGTCCAGGTGCTGCATGGCGTGAGCTTCTCGCTCGCGCCGGGGCGGGTCTACGGGCTCCTGGGCGAGAACGGCGCCGGCAAGTCGACCCTGGTGAAGATCCTGGCCGGCTACGAGAGCCTGAGCGGCGGCACGCTGAAGGTCAACGGCCAGGCGCAGCAGTTCGCCAGCTCGCGCGACGCCGAGGCGCTGGGCATCGTGCTGATCCACCAGGAATTCAACCTGGCGGAAGACCTGACGGTCGCCCAGAACATCTTCCTGGGCCACGAAAAAAAGAGAGGCTGGCTGCTCGACGACGCGGCGATGGAGCGCGACGCCAACGCCGCCCTGGCCCAGGTCGGGCTGGCCATCGACCCGCGCACCAAGGTGCGGCGGCTGATCGTGGCCGAGAAGCAGCTGGTGGAGATCGCCAAGGCGCTGTCGCGCCATGCGCGGCTCCTGGTCATGGACGAGCCGACCGCCACTCTCACGCCGGGCGAAACCGAGCGCCTGTTCCGCCTGATCGCGCAGCTGCGCGCCGACGGCGTGACCATCGTCTACATCTCGCACAAGCTCGACGAGGTCGAGCGCGTCACCGACGAGGTGATCGTGATGCGCGACGGCCGCTTCGTGGCCCGGGCCCCGACGGCCGAGCTCACGCGCCAGCGGATGGCGAACCTGAGGGTCGGGCGCGAGCTGGCCGACCTCTACCCGCCGCGCGATGCCGTCGTCACGGCCAGCGCGCCGGCCCTGCGGGTCAGTGAATTCAGCGTGCCGGGATGGGCCCAGCGGGCCAGCTTCGAGGTGCGCCCCGGCGAGATCCTCGGCTTCGCCGGGCTGGTCGGCGCCGGGCGCACCGAGCTCTTCGAAGGCCTGCTCGGCCTGCGGCCGGGCAGCGGCCGGGTCGAGATCGGCGGCCGGGAAGTGCATTTTCGCAACCCGCGCCAAGCCGCGCGCCACGGATTGACCTACCTGAGCGAGGACCGCAAGGGCAAGGGCCTGCATGTGCACCTCGGCCTGCGCCAGAACCTGACGCTGATGGCCCTGGAACAGTACGCCAGGCCCTGGCTCGATCCGGGTGCCGAGCGTGCGGGGCTGGCCAAGGCGGTGCGGGACTACGGCATCCGCACCGGCGACCTGGAGGCGCGCGCCTCGTCGCTGTCCGGCGGCAACCAGCAGAAGCTGGCGCTGGCCAAGGTGCTGCAGCCGCGGCCCAGGGTGGTGGTGCTGGACGAGCCGACGCGCGGCGTCGACGTGGGCGCCAAGCGCGACATCTATTTCCTGATCCAGCGGCTGGCGCGCGAAGGGCTGGCCGTGATCGTGATCTCGTCGGAGCTGATGGAACTGATCGGCCTCAGCCACCGCGTGGCGGTGATGCGCGCCGGCCGGCTGGTCGCCACCCTGGACGCCGGACAACTGACTGAAGAGGAGCTGATCGCCCATGCCACCGGAACAGCCACAGTCGAGGCCTGAACCGGCTGCTGCGCACCGCCCGCTCCAGCGGCCGCGCTGGACCGAGCGCCTGCACGGCTTCGGCCCGGTCATCGGCCTGGTGCTGCTGTGCATCGCGGGGACCCTGCTCAATCCCGACTTCGCGACGCTGGACAACGCGATGAACGTGCTCACCCGCACCGCCTTCATCGGCATCATCGCGGTCGGGATGTGCTTCGTCATCATCTCCGGCGGCATCGACCTGTCGGTGGGTTCGATGGCGGCGCTGATCGCCGGCTGCGTGATCATGTTCATCAACGCCATGGGGCCGCTGCTCGGCTCGCCGCTGCTGGCGGTGGTGCTCGGCGCGGTGCTGGCGGTGCTGCTGGGCGCGCTGTTCGGGCTGGCGCACGGCCTGCTCATCACCAAGGGGCGCATCGAGCCCTTCATCGTGACGCTCGGCACGCTGGGCATCTTCCGCGCCTACCTGACCTATTTCGCCAACGGCGGCGCGATCACGCTGGACAACGATCTCTCCGACCTCTACGCGCCGGTCTACTACGCCAGCCTGCTCGGGGTGCCGGTGCCGGTCTGGGTGTTCCTGATCGTGGCGCTGGGCGGCGGGCTGATCCTGAACCGCACCGCCTATGGGCGCTATGTGCAGGCCATTGGATCGAACGAGCAGGTGGCGCGCTATGCGGCGGTTGGCGTCGACGGCGTGAAGATCGCGACCTACGTGCTGCTCGGCGTGTGCGTCGGCATCGCCACCTTGCTCTACGTGCCGCGGTTGGGCTCGGCCTCGCCCACCACCGGCATCTTGTGGGAGCTGGAGGCGATCGCCGCGGTGATCGTCGGCGGCACGGCGCTCAAGGGTGGGGCGGGGAGCATCACCGGCACCGTGGTGGGCGCCATCCTGCTCTCGGTGATCGGCAACATCCTGAACCTCACCAGCATCATCAGCGTGTACCTGAATGCGGCGGTGCAGGGCTTCGTGATCATCATCGTCGCGTTCCTGCAGCGCGGTCGGCGTTGAGTCTTTCCCGGGCGTTTCTTTTGTTCCATTTCATTCACAACAGGAGACAGCAAATGACTTCATTCACCCGTCGCATGGCCCTTGGCGCCATCGCTGCCGCGAGCTTCGCGGCCTTCCCGGCGCTGGCCGAGGAACCGGTCGTGTTGGGCGTGTCCATCCCCGCGGCCACGCACAGCTTCATGGGCGGCATCGACTACTGGGCCGACCAGGCCAAGAAGGACCTGGAGAAGGAACACAAGAACCTGAAGATCATCATCAAGACCGCGGCCAACGCCTCCGAGCAGGCCAACCAGGTGCAGGACCTGGCCACCGTCAGCAAGATCAACGCGCTGGTGGTGTTTCCCTTCGAATCGGCGGCCCTGACCAAGCCGGTGGCGCAGGTCAAGGAGAAGGGCGTGTACGTCACGGTGCTCGACCGCGGCCTGACCGACACCAGCGCGCAGGACGCCTACGTGGCCGGCGACAACACCGCCTTCGGCAAGATCCCGGCCGAATACATCGCCAAGAAACTGAACGGCAAGGGCAATGTGCTGGCCCTGCGCGGCATCCCGACCACGCTGGACAACGAGCGCATGGATGCCTTCAACAGCGTGCTGAAGAACTATCCAGGCATCACGCTGCTGGATGCCAAGTACGCCAACTGGAATCCGGACGATGCCTTCAAGGTGACGCAGGACTACCTGACCCGCTTCAAGAAGATCGATGCCATCTGGGCCGCCGACGACGACATGGCCACCGGCGTGCTGAAGGCCATCAAGCAGGCCAACCGCACCGACATCCCGATCGTCTTCGGCGGTGCCGGGGCCAAGAACATGGTGAAGATCATCCTGGACGACAAGGACCCGCGCATCCAGGCCGACGTGAGCTATTCGCCGAGGTTCATGTACGACGCCATCAAGCTCACGGCCGAGGCGCGGCTGAAGGGCGAGAAGCTGCCGGCGACCACCATCATCCCCTCGGTGCTGATCACCAAGGAGAACGCCAAGAGCTTCTACCACCCGGATTCGCCGTTCTAGGGCGTTACCTGTTGAGCGCATGACGCAAGACACCTCGCAGCGCAAGCTGCGCTACGCGATGGTCGGCGGCGGGCGCGATGCCTTCATCGGCGCAGTGCACCGCAAGGCCATCGCGCTCGATGGACAGATCGAGCTGGTCGCCGGGGCGCTGTCGTCCAGCCCTGAGAAAGCCAGGGCCTCGGGCCGGGACCTTCTCCTGGCCGACGCGCGCAACCACGGCGACTGGCAGCGCCTGCTCGAAGACGAGCTGAGGCGGCCCGCCGACGAGCGCATCGACTTCGTGTCGATCGTCACGCCGAACCACATGCACTTTCCGGTGGCCCGGGCCTTCGTGGACGCGGGCTTTCACGTGGTGTGCGACAAGCCGCTGGTGCATACGCGCGAGCAGGCCGACGCCCTGGTGGCCGGGGTCGCGCGCCAGGGCAGCGTGTTCGGGGTCAGCTACAACTACACCGGCTATCCGATGGTGCGGCAGGCGCGCGAGATGGTGCGCGCCGGGGAGCTGGGCGAGATCCGCAAGGTGGTGGTCGAATACAACCAGGGCTGGCTGGCGACGCGGCTCGAGGGCTCGGGCAACAAGCAGGCCGCCTGGCGCAGCGATCCGGCGCAAAGCGGCGCGGCCGGTGCCATCGGCGACATCGGCTCGCATGCCGAGAACCTGGTCGCGAGCGTGACGGGGCTGGAGATCGAGAGCCTCTGCGCCGACCTCGCGTCGCTGGTGCCCGGCCGTGCGCTCGACGACGACGGCAGCCTGCTGCTGCGCTTTCGCGGCGGCGCGCGCGGCGTGCTCATCGCCTCGCAGGTCAACGCCGGCCTGGAGAACGACCTGCGCCTGCGGGTCTCCGGAGCGCTGGGCACGCTCGAATGGCGCCAGGAGCGGCCGAGCCAGCTGGTGCACCTGCCGCA